>DATHFI010000251.1:0-3017 GCA_035490275.1 Planctomycetota bacterium | reverse complement strand
TGCGCGATGAGGCTCGCCAACGTCGCGAACGGGCTGGCGTCGACGACCCCGATGGTCCTGCCGGCCGAATCCGATCAGCGCACGCAGTACGTCCTCCGGATGCTCTCTTCCCAGGATTGGTCCGAGCGCGGCCAGGCCGTGAAGGCCCTGCAGAAGCTCTCGCCCGACGACGTCAAGCACCTGAAGGAGCGCGCCGTCCTCCTGAACAGCGCGAACCGGGACCTCGTCGAGCTCATGGCCCTTTCGGCCGACCCGCCCTCGGAACACGCCATCGACCTGAGCGTCGAGGACCAGAACCGCATCGTCCGATTCATCCAGTTCCTCGACGGTCGCGTCCGGGTCGAGCGGGCGGGCGCTTCCCCCGAAGCTCCGGAGGTCTACCAGGCGGCGAACGTCATCGAGTTCCGGGCCCTGCATCCCGTGGTCGCGACCAACCTCCGCCTGCGCGGAGTGGACGGCGACGTCATGGTCGGTGGCGTGCGCCAGAAGAATTCCGCGGTCGCGCCGCGGCCCTCCGCGGATCTGCAGGTTGTGGTCTGGGGCGCCTCCGACGCCATGTCCGGGGACGCCATGAAGGCCATGTCCTACCAGGCGCTCGTGACCGATCTCGCGCACTCCGGCCTGAAGTCGGAGGATGCCGAGAAGCGGGCCTGGCAGATCGTGGACCGGAACCCCATCGTGGAGTGGGCCTCCAGGTCCGCGGTGCGCGTCGACCCCGCTCAAGTGGAAATCCATTTCACCATCGTCCGCCGCTGGAATCCGGACCGGCTCCAGGTGGAACGGAAGCTGCTCCAGGAACAGGTGGCCCTGCTGGAACAGCGGCTGGCCGAAGGCGACCGTCGCCTGGCGTACATTCGGCAGGCGCAGGCCATCCTCGTCGAGTCCGCGAAGCGCTGAGGACCCGGAACAATTTGATTTCCGGACGCGGGGACGCTAGCCTTCCGTGAAGCCATGAAGATCCGCTTCGGACGGGCCGCGGCCGTCGCGCTCCTCTTCTTCGGAGCGCAATTCGCCGCCGGCCTGCACGTCGCCCTCGAAGCCGGTCACGACCTCCACTCCTGTTGCACCGACGGGAGCACGGCGGCCCACTTCGATCACTGCACCGTCGACCACAACGCGCCGCCCTGCCCGGTCTGCGCCGCCGTCCACACGCCCGCGACGGCGGTCCCGGTGGCGACGATCCAGCACTTGGAAGCAACCGCCCTGCCTGAGCCCGCGCCCTTCGCCGAGATCCTCGTCGATCCCATCCTCTCCTCCGTCCACGACACGCGCGGGCCTCCCGCGTAGCCGTCCTCCCGGACGGTTCCTGGCCGATTTTTCGATTTCCTGCTGGAGAGGTGTTTCATGTTTCGCATTTCATGGGCCGTGCTCGCCCTGCTCGCGGCTCCGGCCGCGGCGATGGCGCAGGATCAGCAGACGCTCGAAGAACGGGTGAAAGAGCTCGAGAGAAAACTGGCTCAGCAGCCGGCGTCGAACCCCGCGACGGCCTTCAATCCCACCGTAACGGTTGTCGGGAACATGCTGTGGCGTATCGACGACCGCAACGTCCACGTCGGCGGAGATCCAACCGCGCCGCGGATCGACGACACCTTCAACGTGCGCGAGGTCGAGCTCGACCTGCGCTCCTCGGTCGACCCCTACGTCGATGCCGTCGCCATCCTTTCCGTCGAGTCCGAAGTCGCCGGTGAATTCGGGATCGGGGTCGAGGAGTTCTACGCGACGATCAAATCCCTGCCCTTCGGATTCTGGGAGTCGCCGCCCCTCGCCACGAAAATCAAGGTGGGGAGGTGGCGCGCCGACTTCGGACGGATCAACCGTCTTCACCTCCATGACCTTCCGCAGTCGACCCTCGGCATGACGGTCCAGGATTTCTTCGGCGAAGAGGGCTACATCGGCACCGGTATCGGCACCTCGTCGATCCTCACGTCGGTCGGCGATTCCGGCATCCTCCAGCTCAACTTGAATCTTTTCCAGGGCGGGGGCACCGATCTCGCTCCCGACACCCATGTGCCGGCGTACCTCGCGAGCCTCAACTACTTCATGGAGATCGCGGAAGGCCACTCGATCGACGTGAGCCTGTACGGCCACTACGGGGGCACGGACAAGATCGGCCACCAGCGCCACGCGAAGACGGTCTCGCTCGACGCGCTCTACAAGTGGAAGCCCGCGAAAGAGGGCGAGTGGAATTCGTTCCTCGTCGGAGCGCAGGTCATCAAGACCGACCGGGATTTTGTCGACTCCGTGGATACGGACGCCGACGGCATCCCCGACACGTTCAATGCCCGCAACTCGGACGCGATGGGCTTCCTCGCGTGGACGCAGTACCAGCTCGACCGGCGGTGGTACGTCGGCGTCCGGTACGACCAGTCGGAGCTGATCACCGACGATTCGCTGGATCACAGCCGCATCACGCCCTACGTGTCGTGCTATCTCAGTGAATTCTTCCGGATCCGGGCGTCGGTGGAGCGGACCTTAAGCAGCGATATCAAGGCGGAGGACGATCGAACGACGTTCATGTTCGAGATCAATGTTATTTTCGGGGCGCATCCGCCCCATCCCTTCTGGGTCAACCGATAGAGAGAACCAAATGAATATCTTTCAACGCAGTTTGACGGTGCTGACGGTCGCGGCCGCCCTCTTGGGCGGCGTTTGGCCTGAAGGGAGCGCGTCGCTCTCCTTCGGGGCGGCCGGGCAGGATTCGGGAAAAATCAAGGTGGCGTGCTCGATCCCGGCGCTCCGGTCGATCGCCGCGGAGGTCGCCGGCGATGGCTTCGAGGTCTTCGCCCTTTCCAAGCCGGACCAGGACGTGCACCACATTTCTCCGACGCCCCTCCTGGTGAACAGGGTCCGCGCGGCCTCCGTATTCATCGAGATCGGACTCCAGCTCGAGATCTGGGTGCCCGAGATTCTCAACAACGCGGCCAATCCGAGGATCGTCCTCGGAGCCGAGGGGCACGTGGTCGCTTCAGCCGGCATCCCCCGGGAGGACATGCCTGAGTTTCTCGACCGCAAGCAGG
>DATHFI010000250.1:0-8322 GCA_035490275.1 Planctomycetota bacterium | reverse complement strand
CGTACATCCGCGTCTACAGCGGCACGCTGACGAACGAGGCGCAGATCTTCAACCAGCGGACGGGGAAGGCGGCCCGCATGGGCGGCATGTACAAGCCGTTCGGCAAGGACCCCCGGCCGTGCACCACCGCGATCGCGGGTGACATCGTCTGCGTCACGAAGGTCGACGACCTCAATACGTGCGACACGGTCTGCGATCCCGCGCACCTCATCCACTACCCGAACTACTCGTTCCCCGTGCCGATGGTCTCCCTCGCCGTGGAGCCGAAATCCAAGGTGGACCTCGCGCGGATGTCGGAGTCGGTCCACAAGCTGGCCGCGAGCGACCCGACGTTCAAGTTCTCGCGCGACCCGGGGACGGCGGAGCTCGTGATCTCGGGGATGAGCACGCTCCACCTCGACGTCGTGATCCACCGGTTGAAGCGGAAATTCGAGGTCCAGCTCGTGACCCATCCGCCGAAGATCGCGCTGAAGGAGACGAGCCTCGGCGCGGCGGAGGGCCACTACAAGCACAAGAAGCAGTCCGGCGGCCGCGGCCAGTACGGCGAGGTCTACCTCCGCGTCCGGCCCACGGCCCGCGGCGAGGGGTTCAAGTTCACCGACTCCATCACCCAGGGCCGCATTCCGCAGCAGTTCGTCCCGCCGATCGAGAAGGGCGTGCGGGAGGCGATGGACAAGGGCGTCATCGCGGGCTACCCGGTCGTCGACGTCGAGGTGGAAGTCTTCGACGGTTCGTACCACGACGTGGACTCCGGGCCCGAATCGTTCAAGCTGGCGGGCTCGAAGGCCTTCAAGGAGGCGTTCCGGGCGGCGAAGCCGGCGCTCCTCGAACCGATCGTGCACATCGAGATCGTCGTCCCCGCGCAGTACATGGGGCACATCACGGGCGACCTGAACTCGCGGCGGGGCCGGATCCAGGGGATGGACGCGCAGGGAAACCTGCAAGTGATCCGCGCCCAGATACCGATGAAAGAGATCATGAGCTATTCGACCGATCTCCACTCCGCGACCGGCGGGGAAGGGAGCTACTCGGTCGAATTCTCCCACTACGATCCCATGCCGCAGCGGCTCACGGACGAGGTCATCGCGCGGGCCACGGTGCACAAGGAAGAGGAAGAGTAACCCGAAATACGGGGGGCCGTCATGGTCAGTCTGGAAGAGCTCCTGCAGTTGCTGGTTCAGCGCGGCGGTTCGGACCTCCACCTGGCCGCGGGATCGCCGCCGAGGATCCGCGTCGACGGCCAGCTCAAGCCGACCGAGTTCGAGGTCCTTTCCAAGGACGAGGCCCAGAAGCTCGTCTACGGGATCCTGAGCGACGAGCAGATCGCCCGGTTCGAGAAGGACTGGGAGCTCGACTTCTCGTTCGGCGTCGAGAATCTCGGCCGGTTCCGCACGAACGTATTCCTCCAGCGAAGCTCGGTCGGCGCCGTCTTCCGGCTCGTGCCGAACTCGGTGCGCGGGTTCGACGACCTGGGCCTCCCCCGCAAGGTCTGCCAGGAGCTGTGCGAGCTGCCCCGCGGCCTCATCCTCTGCACCGGGGCGACGGGCAGCGGCAAGTCCACGACCCTCGCGGCGATGGTCGACTACATCAACGCCACCGAGCACGACCACATCATCACCGTCGAGGATCCCATCGAGTTCGTCCACCGGAACAAGAACAGCCTGATCAACCAGCGCGAGGTGGGCTCCGACACCCGCGAGTTCAAGACGGCCCTCCGCCACATCCTGCGGCAGGACCCCGACGTCGTGCTCATCGGGGAAATGCGCGACCTCGAGACGATCGAGGCGGCCCTCACGATCTCCGAAACGGGCCACCTCACCTTCGCGACGCTCCACACGAGCGACGCGGTCCAGACGATCAACCGCATCATCGACGTCTTCCCCGCGTACCAGCAGCAGCAGGTCCGGACCCAGCTCTCCTTCACGCTCTCCGCGATCTTCTGCCAGCAGCTCATTCCGAAGACGAACGGCAAGGGCCGCGTCCTCGCCGCCGAGATCCTGACCATGACGCCCGCCGCGCGGTCGCTCATCCGCGAGAACAAGGCGCACCAGATCTATTCGGTGATCCAGACGTCCGCCAAGGTCGGGATGCGGACGATGAACCAGTCCCTGTACGAGCTCTACAAGGCGGGCCACGTGACGTACGAGATCGCGTTGCAGTACAGCGGGGACCCGGAGGACCTGAAGAAGACGTTCCAGCGCGGGTAGGGGAAGACATGTCGAATCTGCCGAAGGTGGTGAAGAAGAACCTGCAGGACATCCTCAAGGACGAGGGCCTCCTCAAGGAGGAGGTGCTCGGCGAGGTGGTGAGCCGCCAGAAGGCGAGCGGGATGCCGCTCCACCGGGTCCTCCACGAGATGGGGCTGCTCTCCGAGGTGGACCTCCTGCGGGCGATCAGCCGTCAGCTCAACTTGCCGTACATCGACGCGTCCTCCTACAAGGTCGCGCGCGACGTGGTGGGGCTCTTCCCCGTCACCCAGATGATGGAGCACCAGTTCACGGTCCTCGACAAGATCGGCCGCGTCCTGCTGGTGGCCATCGCGGGGCCGCCGCCGCACGACGTCGTTGAAGCGATCGAGAACATGTCGGGCTCCGTCGCCTTCTTCTACCTGTCGACCGTTTCCCAGATCGAGGGGAACATCTCCAAGTTCCACATGACGGGGCCGACGGAGCCGGCCGGAGCCAAGTAGGGGGATCCGATGAAGGACAAGTTCGCCCAGCGCATCAAGAAGGTGCTCCTGAAGCACGGGGCGGGGGAAGTGAACCGCCTCGAGGAGGCCTTCGCGGCCGCGGAGAAGGCCGACGTGACCTCGCTCGCCGACTTCCTCCTCCAGCGGGAATACCTCGACGAGGTGAGCTTCCTGAGCGCCATGGCCCAGGAGACGAACTTCTCGCCGATCGACCTCGACAAGATCGCGCCCGCCAAGGAGGCGCTCGAATCGCTCAACCAGGAGCTCGCCTCCTACTACTGCGTCCTCCCCGTCGCGCGCCTCGGCAACCTCCTCACCCTCGCCGTGGGCAACCCCTTCGACATCCTCAAGCTCGACGACGTGCGGACCCTGACGAACTGCGACCTGCGCACCGTGGTGAGCACTGAGCGGACGATCCGCCGGAACATCGCCCGCGCCTACGGCGGCGAAACCAACGGGGCCGACGGCGCGGAGGGCACGCTGACGACCCCGACCGACGCCGCCCAGGCGGCGGAGACGGCTCTCTCGGAGATGAACCCCGATGACCTCCCCGACGTCGACATGGAGATCAAGAAAGACATCGAGGAGGTCGTCGACCTTTCGAAGGCGCAGGCGGAGGCCTCCGGCTCCCCGGTCATCAAGATCGTCAACAACCTGATCATCAAGGCCCTCTCGGAGAGGGCGAGCGACATCCACATCGAGCCGTTCGAGAAGGTCATCAAGATCCGGCTCCGCCAGGACGGCGTCCTCCGCGAGACGCACACGCCGCCGCGCAACCTCCTGAACTCGATCATTTCCCGCATCAAGATCATGTCCAATCTGGACATCGCCGAGCGGCGCGTCCCGCAGGATGGCAAGTTCCAGGTCAAGTTCGAGGGCCGGCAGGTCGACTTCCGCGTCTCGATCATGCCCACGATCCACGGCGAAAAGGCCGTGCTCCGCGTCCTCGACTCGTCGAGCCTCAACATGGGCATCTCCCAGCTCGGCTTCGAGAAGGAGGCCGAGATGGCCTTCCGCCGCGCGCTGGCCGCCTCCTACGGGATGCTTCTCGTGACGGGACCGACCGGCAGCGGCAAGTCGACCACCCTGTACGCCTCGCTCCGCGAGGTGCTCGATCCCGAGGAGAACGTCTGCACCGTCGAGGACCCCGTCGAATACCAGCTCGAAGGCGTCATCCAGGTGCCGGTCAACGTCAAGCGCGGCCTGACCTTCGCGGTCGCGCTCCGCAGCCTCCTCCGCCAGGACCCGGACACGATCATGATCGGCGAAATCCGCGACTTCGAGACCGCGGACATCGCCGTCAAGGCCTCCATCACGGGCCACCTGGTCTTCTCGACGCTCCACACGAACGACGCGGCGAGCTCGATCACCCGCCTCATCGACATGGGCATCGACAAGTTCATGGTGGCCTCCTCGACGATCCTCATCGCCGCTCAGCGCCTCTGCCGGAAGCTCTGCGACAAGTGCAAGGCGCCGACCGACGTGATGCCGGAGAAGAAGTACGCCCTCGGCCTCGGCTTCAAGGAGCAGGACTTCACGAACTGGCAGCTCTGGAAGAAGGTGGGCTGCAACGCCTGCACCGGCGGGTACAAGGGACGGTTCGCCATCCTGGAGGCGCTCGAGATCACCGATGAAATCCGGCGCATGATCATCGAGGGGCAGTCGGCGGTGGCCATGAAGCAGGCCGCCATCAAGGACGGCCTCCTCACCCTGCGCCGGACCGGGATCCTGAACGCCATGCGCGGGAGGACGACGCTGGAGGAAGTGATCCGGATGACGATGGGAGACTAGACAGACTTCGGACATCAGACCTCAGACTTCAGAAGTTGACAGCCTGACAGCCGGGAACACTGAAGTCTGAGGTCTGAAGTCCGACAACTGCTCGGTTCTGGTGTAAACTAGTTCGCAGGGCAGGTCGTTGATCCAGGAGGTTCTATCCATGGCGCAGTTCACGTACGAGGCGAGGTCCGCGGACGGCAAGAAGATCGACGGCAGCGTCAAGGCCGCCGACCGCAACGCCGCCATGGACCAGATCAAGAAGAAGAACCTGACCGTCGTCCAGTTGGTCGAGGACCGGGGCCTCGCCGCCAAGCGGACCCTCTTCGGCCGCCCGCCCCGCGCCAGGGTCAAGACCAAGGAAATCTGCATCATCACCCGCCAGCTCTCCACGATGATCTCGGCGGGCATCCCGCTCCTGGAGTCCCTCGAGATCCTCTGCGAGCAGGCGACCGACGCCGGATTCCGGCGCGTCATGGACCGCATCATCGAGCGCGTCCGGTCGGGCACCGACTTCTCCACCGCCCTCTCGGAGCACCCCAAGATCTTCTCGAACATCTTCGTGAACATGATCAAGGCGGGCGAGGCGTCGGGCAACCTCGACGTCATCCTGACCCGCCTCGCGGAGTACCTCGAGTCGATCGAGGAGATCAAGCGCGAGGTGAAGGCGGCGATGGTCTACCCGACCGTGTCGCTGACCATGATCCTGGCCATCACGACCGGCCTCGTCGTCGGGATCGTCCCCAAGTTCAAGGTCATCTTCGAACAGCTGGGGATGACGGGCGACGACCTTCCGGTCCCGACCAAGATCCTGCTCCAGGTGAGCTGGTTCCTGCAGAACCAGTTCCTGCTCCTCGTCGGGATGATCATCGCCGTCGTGGTCGGCTTCGTCATGTTCAAGCGGAGCAAGCCGGGGATGAAGATCTGGCACCGCTTCCTGCTGAACATGCCGCTCTTCGGCCAGCTCTTCCGCAAGGTCGCCATCTCGCGGTTCGCCCGGACGTTCTCCACCCTGATCCAGAGCGGCGTCCCGATCCTGGGGGCCCTGGACATCGTGGCGGGGACCGCGGGCAACGTGATCATCGAGGAGGCGGTGCTGAGGGCCAAGGACGCGGTGAGCCGTGGCGAGACGCTGGGCGAGCCCCTCGCGGCCACCAAGGTCTTCCCGCCGATGGTCACCCGCATGATCGCGATCGGCGAGAAAACGGGCGCGCTCGAAAAGCTCCTGTCGAAGATTTCCGACTTCTACGACGCGGAAGTGAAGGCCGCCGTCAAGGCGATCACGTCGCTGATCGAGCCCCTCATGATCGGCATCATGGGCATGATCGTCGGCGGCATCGTGCTGGCGATCTTCATGCCGATCATCAAGCTCCAGCAGACGCTCGGCAGCAAGTAGGCGCCCGAAGGCGCGGCCGTCAGCCGCCGGCTTTCAGCGGTCGGCCGGAGTCTTCCGGCTGCAGGCTGAGGGCTGAAAGCTTCACATAATGACATCGGTCAGGCTTCCTCCCGCCCGGGAGGGGCTCCTCGAAAGGCGGCTGAAGGGGCTCTGCATCCTGCGCGCGATCGTCGCGGGGGTGGGGCTGGCGGCCTTCCTCTTCTCGGGCTATCGCGCCTCGGGCTTCAATCCCTTCGGTCTGGCGCAGTTCCACCTCCTGCTCGGCGCGGCCCTCGTCAACTTCGTCTACTTCGGGCTCCTCCGCACCACGCTCGATCGCCGCGCCCTCATCATGGCCCAGCTCGTGATCGACGTCCTCACCATCAGCGGCCTCGTCTTCGTGGCCAGCCCCCTGACCCCCCACGCCTACTTCTACTTCGCCGTCGTCTTCCTCGCCGCGATCCTCATCGGCCCCCGGGCCGCGATGGGCTTCGCCGCCTTCTCGGGCGTCCTCTACGGATCCCTGGTGTTCGTCTACTACTGGGTCTCGGTGGTGGTTTCGGATCCGGCCATCGTGAGGCTCCCGACGGTCCTGAAACTGCGGGACCTGATGACCCCCGAGGACCTCGAGCAATTCAGCCGGGCGGAAGTCGTCCCCAAGGCGATCCTGTTCGTGGGCGCCCTCCATGTCGTCGCGTGGCTCGCGGGGAAGCTGGCGGAGGAGATCAGCCGCGTACGGATCATGAACGACGAGATCCTGGTGAACATGTCCGGCGGGGTCATCGCCGTCGACCGGACGGGGGGCGTCGTCTTCGCGAATCCGCAGGCGACGGAGCTCCTCGGCATCCGCGAGGCCCCGTCCCGGCTCGTGGGCCGGCCCTTCGGCGACGCCTTTCCCCCCGAGGTCGCGGCCGTCATCCGGCGCGGCCTCCAGGAGCGCGGGCGCCTCCAGCAGGAGCTCCGGGTGGGCGAACGCCCGCTCGAGATCTCCATCTCCCAGCTCGCCGACGGGCGCGGCGGCGGCATCCGCGGCGCCGTCGCCATCATCAACGACCTCACGCTGCGCCAGCAGATGGAGCGCGTCACCGAGCGCGCCGAGCGGTTCCGCGCCCTCCTCGAGATGAGCGCCGGCATCGCCCACGAGATCCGCAATCCGCTCGCCTCCATCCGCGGCGCCGCGCAGGAGCTCGAAGCCTCGGCCCTCCCCGGCGAGGACGACCGCCGCCTCATGCAGGTCGTCCTGCGCGAGTCCGACCGTCTCGACAAGATCGTCAGCGAGTTCCTCGAGTACGCCAGCGACCGCCCCGTCGACCTCGCCCTCGTCAACGTGCCCGAGCTCCTGGGGGAGGTGGAGACGCTGCTCCGCGCGCGCGAGGAAGGGAAGGCCGCGATTTTCCGGCTCGAGTCGCCGCCCACGCTGGTAGCCAAGTGCGCCCCGGACCAGCTGAAGCAGGTCTTCCTCAATCTCGGGCTCAACGCGCTCGAGGCGTGCGGCCCCGGCGGCCAGGTGCGGATCCGGTGCGCGCCCGCCACGTCGCCGATCGACCCCCGGCCCGGGATCCGGATCGAGTTCGAGGACAACGGCCCGGGGATCCCGAAGGAGGACATGAACCGCCTCTTTTCCCCGTTCTTCACGACGAAACCGCGCGGGACGGGGATGGGGCTGGCGATCGCGCGCAAGATCGTCACCGCCCACAGCGGCACGATCACCCTCGACAGCGAACCGGGACAGGGCACGATCGCCCGCGTCTGGATTCCGGCCTCGTGAAGTCCGCCGGCGCCGCCGGGCTGGTCCTCGCCCTCGCGGCGATCCTCTTCGCCTGGCCCGGCTTCGGTTACGACGAGGTGCGCCGCCCGGCGGTCCTTCTCGGCGCCGCGCTCGTCCTGGCGGCCGGCGCGGGCCGGTACCCCCGGGCCTCGTGGATCCTCAGGCTGGCCGATCTCGCCCTCCTGGCGCTCGCGGTCTCATCGCTCGTGGCGGTCAATCGCACGGAGGCCGCGACGGCGCTCTTTCCGGCGGCCGTCGCGTGGATCTTCCTTCGCGGCGCGGCGTCGGGTTGGATTCCGCGGCCGTTCCTCGAGCGCTGGGGCCTCGTCCTGCTCTCCGTGACCGGCATCCTCTTTTCCGGATACGGGCTCTGCCAGGCGCTCGGCGCGGATTTCCTGGGAATCGGCCGGGACCGGCTCGCCGTCTCGACGCTCGGGAACACGAATTACGCCGGGGTGTTGTCGGCGGCTTTCGCGGTCGCGGGCTCGATGTGCGCTCTCATCGAGCGTGACCCGCGCCGCCGCCTGGCGGGCGCGTCCGCGGCGCTCCTGGGGGCCCTGCACGTCGCCGTGTCGGGTTCGCTCGCGGGACTGCTCGGATTCGGGGCCGGACACGCCGCCCTGGCGGTCCTGCTCCTGCGCGGCTCGCGCTCGTCGCGGGCGGCCCTGCTTCTCGTCGCCTGCCTTGCGCTCGCATTCGCCCCCTTTTCGAACT
>DATHFI010000249.1:0-4416 GCA_035490275.1 Planctomycetota bacterium | reverse complement strand
CGGAGGATCCCCGGGGACGTTCAAGAGGAACCGGGTCGCGCGATCGATCGCGCCCTGCGCGGCCTTCCGCTCCTCCGCCGTCACTTTGCCGGCCGGCGGTTTCAGGGTGAGCTCGTACTCGGCGCCGACGGGCGTGTCGCTCAAGATCGTCAGCTGGAGGTTCCAGGTTCCCGTCTCCAGCACGGGATAGAAGTGAAACTCGTCCGCGAAATCGTTGATGTAATAGTAAGCCACCTTGAGGGGATCGGATCCGAAGACGCCGATGTACCCCCGAAACGGCCGCTCCTTCCTGGGGCCGCACTTCAAGACGATTTCGCGCGGACCCGCGGAGGCCGCCTTGAACACGTAGGAATCTATATCGTTCTGGAAGCCCGAGTTCTGTCCCCACCACGTTTGCCCCTCGCGGATCTCATGCGCGTCCTCGATGCGCTCGTTCGGCTCGACCTCCTTGAACTCCCCCTGCTCCACGACCGTGATCCGACAGCGGTACTGCCTGGCGCGGCCGATGATGCGCAAGGCCGTGCGCCCCTTCGGAAACCGCACGCGCAGCGCCCGGATGGGCCGGTCCCCGGGAAAGGTCGTGAGCGTGGTGCCCGGAAAATGAATCTCGAGCAGGGCGGTCTCCTCCTTCGAAATCTCGAGGACGATGGAGCACAGGGAATCCTTCTCGCAAGCCACGTGGACCCAATCCTGGTCGCCCTCGGGATCGAGGCTTCCCGTGAACGTGGCGCCCGGCGCGATCTCCTGCCTTGCCTTGTCGAGTTCGTTGTTGGGTTCCTGTTCCGACACCTCCTGCGGCAGGAGGACCCATGCGAGCACCAGGGCGATCATGATCCCGCCAGTTTGTGATCGAGAAACGCGGTCGCGCCGATGTACGCGAACTTGAACGCCGCGCTGGCGCCGGCGCCGTCGATTTGCCGGCCGGCCGACTTCATCAGCTTTGACATGGCCGTCCGGGCGCCGGGGATCTCTCCCAGGCCGGTCAGCAGGTTCGTTGCCTTCTGCCAATCGTCCATCTCGCCGAGCATCTTGTTGATCGCCTCCTCGTGCTCCAGTCCGCCCACGCGCTCCTTGCTGTAAATCCACCACGCGACCAGCGCGCCGCGCAACGCGTGGATGCTCGCGAAGGGAGTGATCTTGCCCCTGGACCTGGCCAGGTCGCGCGCCGCGCTGGCCAGCGCGCGGCCGTACGCGGCCGAGGAGCCGTGCAGACCGTCTTCGGTGACGCCGATGATGTCGCCCGAGGCGAGATCGTGCGCGAAGTAGGCGACGACGTCGACGCCATCCACTTCGACTTTGCGATTTGGGATCACGACCTGGTACCCCGCGCCCACGTAGCGATCGAGGTGCCGCCGGGCCTGAGGCGAAAGATCGAGCGCGTCCAGTTCGCGCGCATTGTTTTTCGTAATGAAGAGCAGCTCGGTGCGCAGACGCGGAACGGTCACGAGGACGTCGGATCGGCCAGGCGCCGTGAGATCGACTTCCCGCTCGCCCAGGGTCCGCCCGCCGCGGCTCGCCGTCAGCTTCACCTTCCCGGTCATCGGCGGGAGGATGAAGCGACCGTCCGGTCCCGTCGTCGCGCCGGTCCGCCCGGGGATCTCGACGGCCGCGCCGGGAATTCCGAGGCCCGATTCGTCCATGAGCCGCGCCCGGATGCTCGTGCGGATTTCCGTGATCTTGTCGGCCATGCCGACGGGGAAGCGGGGGTCATCGAGGATGGCGACGTCCGCGCCGCCGATCTTCGCCTTGATGAACCGGATCTCCTCCTCGCGCCCGTTGATGAGCGTGCGATGCACGCCTTCGCCGGTGCGCGCGGCCTGCCCCTTCCAAGCGACCGGGCGCGGCGCGTTGTGCTCGTCCTCGGGCCCGTAGGCTCCTTGTAGGACCATCTCGACGGGTCGCGTGTCCCGTAACTGCTGGAATACCCGGCGCGAGACGCAGAAGCTCGTCGCGCTTTCCTGCCGGTCCTCTCCGGTGAGGTACCAGGGGTTGTGCGTGGTCGAATCGGTGAGCGCGGTCTTGGCGATGATGCGCTGCCCCCGCGCGGGCCGGATCCCGGATTGCACGCGCCAACGCAGGGCCATGTCTCCGCTGCACGATTCCACGTCGATCGCCTGGTCCGTGCGGTCGTCGCCCTCGCCCCACCGGAAGACGAATTTTGCGCCCTCCGTGACGAGGGAGTCGTCGCCCCGCGAGAGCTCGACCACGTCGAGCACGTAGTCCGGCGGCGCGCCGGTGCTCATGAGCGCGAGCTCGACGGCCAGCGCGGCGTCCTGGGCCTGCTCGTACGACTCGGCCAGCTTCGGGGCCTCCTTCACCTGCGCGAACTGGCGGGCGACGCTTTCCTTGATCCGCGCGCCCGCGAGTGTGAATCGATCGCCTTCCCTCTTCACCGTGACGGTCGGCCCGTCCTTGCGCGCCCGGAAGGTGCCGGCGCCGCCGTCGACCAGGGCGGCGAGGGAGCCGCCGAGCAGGGCGAGCCGGCGATCATACGAGTTGGGGAGATCGTCGTTGAGCTTGTTGAAGACGTCGTAGGTGGACGTGCACGGCTGGCGGCTGAACTCGGTGAGGAAGTGCTGCTCGAGGCCGCTTTCGACGAACGAACGCACCTGCGCGGCAAGATACGCGTCCGATTCATTGCCGCCGTCGAAGGCGACCCGGTTGAGGCGCAGGTCCAGGGCCACGACGCCGCCGGGAAGGTCCGGCACGTTCGCGCGCGAGAGGATCAGGATGTGCGGGATGTCGAAGCGCGCCCGAAGGCGGAGGTCGCGTTCCAGGTCCGCCAGCGCCAGGTCGCTTCGCAGGCAGTAGTCCAGGAGCGCGAGGTAGCCGGCCGCTTCCTCGCTCTTGTCGCGTCCGCGCGCGTTCAGGAGATGCTCCTCCTTCTCGCGCACGTACGCGCCGACGCGGCACGGCAGGACGACGAAGTCATGCCGGTCCCCCGGCAACGCGGCCACGGGGCCGAGTCGATTGTCCTTGTGCCAGAGTTCCCGCGCGACCTCGACTGGCTTGTCCTCGCCGGGCCGCTGCACGCGGAAGACGATTTCCTCGCGCTCGGCGCCCGCTTCCAGCTCCTTGACGATGGGCCGGCGCGTGCGGAGGGTGACGCGCGTCTTCCCCGGGGCGACGGTCTCGATTGAGTGGACGTCGCCGACCAGGTCGCCGATCGGTCCCTCGTAGAGGATCGTCTCTTGAGCGCCGCGATGCGTGATGGTCGCGGCGAAGACGGGATCCTGTCCGGAGCCGGAGGGCTTGCCGCCGGGGCAGTGGGCGAGAAGCGCGTCGAGGAGAGCCGCCTTCTCCTGGGGAGAGCCGGCGCCTTCCCAGAGAGTGGCCAGCGCTCCCTTGACGTTGCCCTTGTAGGAAAGCGCCCTCACGTCGTCCGCGACGAACTTGGCGACCCGGCCGGGATCGCGGCCGAGTTCGACGGCCTTGGCCTGGAAATAGTCGAACGGGACGTCGGCGGGTTTCTTGCAATTCCTGAGCAGGAGCAGGGAGGCGACGAGGACGATCAGGATCAGGGATCCGTACAACACCGTCTGCTTGCGCCGGGACGATGCGGGCTCTTGCATGCGGGCCGCCTCTACTGGCATGCGCACTCTGACAGAGAAGCGGGAAAACACCTAGGATAAGGGGAGAATCCAACGATCAGCGTCGGTGGAGTGATAGGATTATGTACGTCCTGATGCCGAACGTGACCAAGCTCGCCTGTTCCTGGCTCTATCCTCCAGAAAACCATTGAAAGGACCCGCGATGAACAAGACCAAGAACGACCTCGCCGTGGCCCTGCCCCTGAGAGAGAAAGTGAAGGGACCCACGATGCACAGGACCAAGAACGACCTTTCCGAGGACCTCCGGAAGAAAATGATCGCGGTCCTGAATCTCAGGCTCGCGGACTCGATCGACCTCAACCTGCGCGCGAAACACGCGCACTGGAACGTGAAGGGACCCCATTTCTTCGCGCTTCACGAGCTCTTCGACAAGGTGGCCGAAGGCGCGGAGGAATGGAGCGACGATCTAGCGGAGCGGGCGGTCCAGCTGGGCGGAATCGCGGAAGGCCTGGTGTCGTTCGTGAAGGATCGCTCGAACCTGGGCGAGTACCCGCCCGACATCTTCGAGGGACAGGATCACGTGGAGGCCCTCTCGAGCACCCTCGCGGTCTTCTGCCGGCAGATCCGGCGGGACATCGACCAGGCCGCCAAGGCGGGCGACCAGACCACGTCCGATCTCTTCACCGAGATTTCGCGCGCCGCGGACAAGCAGCTCTGGTTCGTCGAGGCGCACCTGCAGGGACGCTCGAATACCTGACTCACGCATCGAACTCTGAGTCCGACCGGAGGGGACGCGTGAAGGGCGATGGTCTCGAGTCGGAATACGGCGTGCCGTTCCCCGGCCGGGTGGCGCCTCCTGGTCAGT
>DATHFI010000248.1:0-3936 GCA_035490275.1 Planctomycetota bacterium | reverse complement strand
TGCGGTCCTCCAGGTCCATGAGCAGGGTCTTGGCCAGGCCGATCTCGTGGCGGGCCGTCTCGACCTCGGAGCTCTCGGAAATGTCGCCCAGGTCCAGGGCGTCCCCGAGGGATTTCTCGAGGCGGGGAAGCTCGACGTTCTTGAGCCTGTCCAGCTTCGCCTTCGCCTGCTCGTAGCCCCGGCGGGTCATCGGGAGCCGGTCCATGGGTCTCCTCGCGGATACTGAGGACGCCTGACAGAATGACACGCGGCCCCGTCGGGGGCAAGGGGTGGATGGGTCAGCTCCCAAGGGCCGGCTTCCAGTTCCCGGCTCCCGAAGCTCCGGGTTGCAGGCCAGACGGGCCCCAAACCGGCGACCTGGTCCCACGACTTGATGTGGAATGCGTACGATGAAGAGAGACCCGATTCCCCGGAGGCTCCATGATCGCGCTCACGCTGCTGGCGGCCGTCTTGATGCAGGACCCGGACCCCGTCCGGGACCTCGAGCGGGAGCTGGACCGGATCCTGGCGGCCTGCGCGGCCCGGGAGGAGAAGTTCGCGCTCGGGGCGGCCGGGGAGTGCGTCCGGCAGGCGCGTACCGCCGGGGCGGCGGCCGAGCGCGCGGGCGATCCGAAGATGGAGGCGGCCGTTTATGCCCTCGCCGGGGACCGGATTTCCAAGGCCGTCGGGGCGCTCGAAAACCGGCCTTCCGAGCTCCGGCGCCTTCAAAACCAGCTGGAGCGGGGCCGGAAGCGGGCCGCCGCAGCCCCGGAGGGCCCGAAGCGGACGGCCGCGCTGCGCTATGCGCTCGATCGCGCCGGGCTCGTCGCCACGGCCGGCTCGGCGGAAGCGACGGATCTCGTCAACGTGGCCCTCGACTGCCTCCGCACCGGCGCCTACGACGAGGCGGAGGACGCGCTCGTGGAAGCGGAGTCGCGGCTTCCCTCCCTCCGGGCGTCGACGTGGGAGGCCACGGCCGAGGCCCCGCGCCTCGCGGCGGTCCTCCTTTCCCGGGTGAGGGCCGCGCAGGGGCGGATCGCGGAAGCGGCCGAGGATCTCCGGCGCGGGATCGACCGCATCCCGACCTGGCTCGACCGGGAGATCGATTTCAAGGAGTCCCTTCACAAGAGTCCCGAGGATCACGCCAAGTATGTGAAGGCCCTGGAGGCCCGTGGGGACGATGCGGACGCGCTGTTGCTTTTAGGGCACGAGCGCTATTTCTCGGAGGATCGGCCTAAGTCGAAGGAGATCTTCGAAAGGGTGCTCAAGAAGAAACCGGATGACCGAGCCGCAAAGAAGTTTCTCGAGAAATTGTCGGATTAAGCGGCAAGCGATGGGGAAGCTTCCCGATTCCAGCCCCCCGTTCCCCGTTCAAGAAGCGTCGAGCTTCACGCAGGAAAAAAGGGCGCCTTCGGGCGGGAGGCTCGCCGCCTGTCACTCGGAGCTGAAACGGGAATCTGGAAGCCGGGAACGGGAAGCTACTTCGGCTCCTTCGGGGGCGCCTCTTTGGGCGGCGCTTCTTTCGGAGGCGTTTCCTTCGTCGGACCGGTGACGACGTCCTTGAGGCGCGGCGCCAGCTTGAGCTCCGTCTTCTGGACCATGCTCATCTCGCCGCCGCCGGCGGAGCCGTCGAGGGTCATCGTCCCTTTCATGCCGAGCAGCATCCCCTTCTCCACGGACCATACCATCTCGAACTTCGACTTGCTGTCCGTGAGTTCCAGCCCCATGCCGCCTCCGCCGTCCTCCGGCTTGAAGTTGAGCTTGGAGTCGATGCCGATCACCGCCTCCTTGCCCCCTTCGCGGATGTCCTTCAGCGTGCACTTGGACTTCATCTCGCTCTTGCCCAGTCCCCCCAGGGCGATGTTGGACTTCGTCTCCCAGGTGTCGCCCTTGGCGATGGGATCCTTCGGGAGCATGCCGAAGAGGGCCTGCATCTGGTTCTTGGTGTTCTCGTCGTTGATGTACATCTTCATCATCGTCGCCGTCGGCTGCATCTCATCGGGCAGGTCGGCGACGGCCGACTCGACGAGCTTGGTCATGCCTTCCACCTTGAGGACTTCGCCCTTGCGGCCGACCTGCAGGGTGATCGACTTGCCGAGGAAGCTGGACATGACCCGGCTCAGCATCTGGTCATCGGCCGGCTTCTTGTCCTTGTCCGAGTCGTAATCGGCGGTCATCGGACCGGCCATCTTGACCTTGATCCGGTCGTAGGTCGTCTTGACCGTGCCGACCCCGTCGGCATTGACATCGACGATTTCCCACACGAGGCCGAAGAGCATCTCCTGGTTGATCTCCATCCCCGCAATGTCCATTTCGGTGGACTGGTTCAGCTCGTAGCGATTGGAGTCGCCTTTCTTGAACTTCCATTCGAGATTGATCTTGTCGCCGTCCTGCGCCGGCCCGGAGGCGGCGATGGAAAGAAGGAAAGCGAGCGAAAGGGCGATGAAGCGCATGGGAAGTTCTCCGGTAGAGTCGGGTCAATGTACCATGGGAATTTGGACCTGGCAAATGATACGCCGGTGACAGGAATTCGGACGGGTCAGGATGGATTTCCCCGCCCGCGGTAGCATGGCCGGTCGGGCGTGCACGCCGTCTTGTGGACCCAGTCTTCGTCCGGACCGATCGCGGAGGAGGTCTTGAGGCACCACCAGCAGGTCGTGTCACCGGCGAATTCATCCGGAGGTCCGCCGTTGTTCTTTCCGACGTACATCCCCTTGCACCGCAGGAAGATGCACATTTGTTGTTCCTGGCGGATGACGGGATCGGCGGCGTCCATGCCCTACTCCTTCCAGAGTCCCGCGGCGGCGAGGATGGCCCGTTTCACGATCGCCCGGCCCATCGGGATTTTGTAGGCGTTGCCGGAGAGCGGCGTCGCGCCCTCGAAGGCCTTGCGGGCCGCCTCCGCGGCGACGGCCTCGTCGATCTTCTTCCCGGCGAGCACGGCCTCCGCGGCGGGGACGCGCCACGGTATCGGGGCGACCGAGCCGAGGACGATCCTCGCTTCGCGGCAGACGCCCCCTTCGAGTTGAAGGACGGCGGTCGCGTTGACCAGCGACCAGTCGAACGATGCCTTCTCGCGCCCCTCGAGGTAGGCGCTACGGGCGCCCGTCCACGCGGGGAACGACACGGCCGTGATCACGTCGTCCCGCTCCAGCACGTTCTCGCGCGCCATGTCCTGCTTCGGAAGCGTGAAGAATTTCTCCGCGGGGATCTCCCGAGTCCCGCCCTTTCCCTGGACATGGATCGTCGCCCCGAACGCGACGGCCGGTCCGCCCAGGTTCGAGGGATGGACGATGGGACAGGGCGACGTCTCGAAGATCGCGTGGTACCGGTTGTCTCCCTTGATCGCCGGGCAATCCTTGCCGCCCTTTTTCAGGCACGGCACTTCGCCGAGCCGGTAGTACCAGCAGCGCGGCCGCTGGCAGAGATTGCCGCCGACGGTCGCGACGTTGCGGATCTGCGGCGTGGCGGCCTCGCCCGCCGCCTGGCCGATCGCGACCAGGGGGCCCTCGCGGAAGGACTCCGCGAGACGCGCCAGCGTCACCAAGGCTCCGATTCGCGCGCCTCCGCCGTCCGTGGAGATGTCCGCCATCCCCTCCGCGTTCGACAGGCTCACGACCCTCGGCGGCGTGTCGATGAACGATTTCATGCGGTCAATCAGGTCGGTCCCGCTCGCCTTGAGGAGCGCGCCCTTCGTCCCCGCGAGAAGCTCCGACGCCTCTTTCGCGGATCGGGCCCGGACGTACTCGAACCGGTTCATGGCTTCTTCGCCTCCAGCGCGGCGAGAACCTTGTCCGGCGTTATCGGCAGCGACCGGACGCGGGCGCCGATCGCATTGGCCACGGCGTTGGCGATCGCCCCGGCCGTCGGGATCGTGGGCGGCTCGCCCAGCCCCATCATGCCGACGTTGTTGATCGCGTTCGCGACGTCGAAGGCGATGGCGATGATCTCCGGGCA
>DATHFI010000247.1:0-3459 GCA_035490275.1 Planctomycetota bacterium | reverse complement strand
GCACGGAGGTGGCCAACCTGGACGGACACCAAGATCAGGACGACGGGGACGAAACCGAGGAGCTCACCGCTCTCGCTTTTTCTTCGGACGGAAAGCGTGTGGCGACCGGAGGGATGGACGGAATCGCAAGGCTTTGGGATGTGGAGCGAAAGGCCCTCATTCGGGAATTCAAAGGATCCCCGGACCAGGGCTATAACCACGTCTCCATGGTGTCCTTCCTTCCTAATTCTGAAATCCTCATCTACACGTTGGAAATGGAAGCCAAGATCTGGTTTTTCGACATCGCGACCGGCAAGGAAATCCCGATCCTTCGGGAAGAACGGTTCATCACCCAGAGGCCGATTTCAGTTTCGCCCGACGGGAGGTTCATCGCAACGGAGATAGAAGGGGATCCCGAGTTTTTCAACATCCTGGAGTTGGCCTCGGGGCGCCCGGTCCGTCTATTCCCTCAAGATTCCAGCGCGACGGCCTTCCGATTCCTTCCCAAGGGCGACCTGATGGCCACGGGAATGGCCAACGGCATGATTCTGCTGTGGCCGGCCCAGCCGGAAGGTCCTGCCGTTTCCGGCGTCGGGACGGATGAACTGAGATTGGCGTGGTACCAGCTCCTGGCCGAGGACGGCCTCAAGGCGCACGTCGCGATCCGGAGTTTCCTGAAGGACGGGGCCGCGACGCTGAAGTTCCTCCGCCGGGAGATCAGGTGGAATGAGGAGGAAGTCGAACGGGAATTCCTGCCGCGCATGAACCGGGGGCTCTCCGACCTGGAATCGGAAAACCCGGCGGAACGCGATCGCGGGGTCCTTGACTTGTCGCGCCTCGATGCGGAGCCCCAGCTTCGGGAGTACGTTGAGAAGGAAAAGGACGCCGAGGTGAAGCGGCGTCTCGGGATGGTGCTCGAATCGATGGAAGCAGGAATCGTCCTGGTTCCGGAAACCCTGCGCCGCCTGCGGGCGGTTTATGTGCTGGAGTTGCTCGGAACTCCCGAGGCACTGGAGTTCCTGGAGGAGATCGCGACCCGGGCCCGGTGGATGCGCGTCAAAAAGGAAGCGCGCCAGTCCGCCGACCGCTTTCGCCGTCGATCAGAATCACGCTGAATTTACGTTTGGGGTGAATGCCCCCAAGGGGCCCTATCCCCAAACGTAAGAAAATCCCAAATCGTCGTCCAGAGGGAGTCCTACAGGTACAGGGGGCGTGAACATAAGCTTGCCCCCAAGGGGACAGCGAGCTGAGGGGAGAAAATTCACCCCCCATTGTGGTCCCTGAAAGGGCTCTACGTTTCGAGGACCACTCATACAATGGGGACAGAAGACTGCCCGGCAGACCGAAGGTTCACCCTCGCCATGTCCAATTCGCAATCCGTTCTCGTCGCTGAACGAATCGAGCACGCCCGCCTCGGCTTGGCTTCGGTGGCGGCCGCCTGAACTCAGGTGGGTTTGGTCGGAAGTTCAAACTGGACGACTACCGACGAGGGCATCACGGGGAACTCGACCCGACAGCGGTAGACAAGAAAACGATTCCCGTCCCAACCAAGACGGCGCATCGCATACTCGACCATTTCGACGTACCGGGGCACGTCCGGCGTAGCTAACGCTGAAGAGCCCCGGCCGAGGTACATCACGGTTTCGCGCATGGGCAACCGGTCCACCTCTCTGGGCAGCCCTTGCGTCCCGCCTCCCGCGGTGCTGTAGACGTGCACGCTGGGCGATACTCGTCCGGCATACATATCTTCGTGAACCAACGTGTCATGGATCAGAACCTCGCACGGCACCCGGACGCCCAGACGCACGCTCCCGCAGCTGTTGTGCTCATCGCGATACCGCGACAATCCGCCGCGGAACACATCGCCGGTCAAACACGTCACGCGCGATCGATTGCCGACCCTGTCGCCTTCCATCACCAACGATACTTCGCCATTCACGCCTGGGATGCTTGCGAATCGCGGCGCCGGGTATGTCGAAAACTCGGTCAGCAAGGGGATACCATGCTCTGAGAATCCGTCGGGGTCAATGGGCTGGCGGGAAAAGGTATGTCGAACCTGGCCATCGTTGTCGTAGGCGCCTGAGCGCACAAAAGTCACGCGGACGTCGGGCCTTAGTCTTTTCAAGTCGATGAACCCGCGCAGGCCCACAGCATCTCCGCGAGTGGGATCCTCCGTCGAAGCCTGAAGAATGGCGCAACCGAGCTGCGTTCGTGCCTGGACGCCCCAGATGTGGCTCTGGGCTTTGAACGCAGCGCGCCGGTGTTGAAAGTCGATGGGCCCCGAATCGTTGTTCTTGAGCCCGCTGATCATTGAACCGAAAGTGGTCCGGTCACCCGCGTGGGCTTTGACAAAGGCCTGGAATAGATCCACCTCCGTCGCGGCGGATTCCAGAATGGGGACGGGCACGCCGTGCGAGGCGGCGGCCTTGAAGAAGCTCTTGAGTGCGCCGGCGCCTGGAATGGCCGGAACCTCAGTCACGAGATCCGGCGAGGAGCCCAGCTTGAAGACCTTCCACGCCAGCGTGGCGCGGATACCCAGCGCCCGTTGGAGGTCGATGGCCCGGCTGATGCGCTCGCGAGACGGTATGGCTTCGATGACTGCAGAAATGGCGGTACTGAGCCGCTGCAAGACCGATCCGACTTGATCTTGGAATTCAGGAGCACCTTCAGGGGGCTTGGCTCCATCAATGAGGGGTCGCACGTTCAGGGTCCTCCCGAGTTGGGCATGAAGCGGAGGAACGGAGCTTCACTAGGACCAATCCTAACGAATGACAGTGAGATTTCAATGGAAGGTTGCCGAGAGCGGGATCGAGTCAGGTGGGGATGAGGAGTACGTTCATGACCGACCATTGACCCAAAACGGCCGCTGGCCTTCATGGGAATAATCATATAAACTTCATATAATGATTGCAACCTGCTCGTTCTAGTGCTATCCTCCGACCCAGTCGAGCCCGATTCGTCGACTTAGGGCTCACGCCGAGTAGGGGTTACTTTGAGACGCGTAGGAATGTGAGGAACGCATGAGCAAGGCGAATCAGGCCGTGATGTGGGCGTTGTTGTTCGCGAGTGGGGCTTCCGTAGCCACAGCCCAGCAGCCAGTCACGCTCACTTCGTCGGCAGATTTCAGACGAGGCAACAACGAGGGCCTGACTACCACGGCGCAGGACCGGGTGACGCGCGACTTGATCACCGCCGGAACTGTGGGAGGGTGGTCCAGTACGACAGGCCTCACAGGTGGACGCGCCGGACATTGCTCCATCGTCTACAACGGCTACGCCTACGTGTTCAGTGGTGGCAACGATAATTTCGTTCGCGTGACCGACGTCCTGTTCACGTCCATCAATGCCGATGGGTCCGTTGGCACGTGGTCTAGCACCACGGCTCTTCCCACCGGGCGCGACTCATTTTCCTGCGTCGCCTACAACGGATTCGTTTATGCGATTGCGGGCAGCGATGAGCCCGTCGGTCGCCTGAACGAAG
>DATHFI010000246.1:0-3159 GCA_035490275.1 Planctomycetota bacterium | reverse complement strand
GAAGTCACGCCCCAGATGGTGAACGAGTTGAAGAAGGGCCGCGAGGTCGTGAGCTGCCGCTCCTGCTCGCGGCTGCTCTACTGGCAGGACGAACCCACGCCCGCGCCGAAGCCGGTGCCCGCCTAGGAACGCCTCGATCAGGCGCCCGCCGGGGCCGCCGCCACGCCCGCGTGGAAGGCGTACCGGTAGGTCGCGACGGTGATGATGTCCCCCTCCTTCAGCGCCTCGTCCGTGATCTTGTTCTTCCCCAGGAACGTGCCGAAGCGCGTGCCCAGGTCTTTCACGTACACCTCGCGGCCGTGCATGTAGATTTCCGCGTGGCGCCGCTCGATCTGGGGATGCTTCAGCAGGATGGTGCAGCGGGGGTCGGCGCCGATGGTCACCACCGTCTTCAGGATCGGATAGATGACGCCCTCGTTCGGCCCGAGGACCTCGACGAGGCGCGGAGAGGAGCTGAGGAGCGTTTCCCGGTCGCGCGCCATGGCGGCGGCGCTGTCGCGGGTCGGCGCGAGGTGGAACATCGTGTCGATCCCCAGGGTCTCCATGATGGCGCGGATCTTGGGGTCGACGTCGACGAGGACCAGGAGGCCGCCGTAGCGTTCGAGGCGGTCGACGAGCTCGACGAGGTACGCGAACCCGGCCGAGGAAATGTAGGCGACCTCCTTGAGGAGGAGGACGAGGATGACGCGGCGGGCCGCGACCTCGCGCGCGAGGGCCTCCTGGAAGATCCCGACATAGGTGGAAGTGATGTTGCCGCTGGCGGAAAGCTCGCTGGAGCGCGGGGCCCCCTCGATCTCTGCGGCGGAAACGCGCAAGTCGGGCATTCAGAGATTATCCGGATTGACCCGTTCGCTGTCTACGGCTGCACACGGGATGGAGAGTAAAGCTCCCCGCTTCCCGTGCCCAGATCCCAGCCTCAGAAGCTTCGAGCTTCAAGCTGGAGGGACGGTCTGCCGCTGTCTACGATTCCGCACGCGGCGGATGACCTGCGCGACGGCGCCCGCCAGGGAAATGAGCGTAGCTACAAGGAAACCGATGAAAAACAATCTGTCGACATCTCGTTGCCAAGCAGAGCACATTTTCTTCGAGATCCAGGAGGCCTGCGCTTCGAGATAAATGGCCTGGAGGACAGGCTTCGTGTTTTCGTCCACGTAATATGTCAGCTCCAATCCGGTGCGATTGCCGTTTCCGGATTCCAGATCCCACTCAATGTCGAGAAGCCCGCGTGAACTATCGCAGAGGATAGTGACGCTACCGCGGGAGTCGCGCGCCCTCCAGCGGCATGGCTCCAAGGACTTGTAGTCCAGGATGGATCCATCCTTCCTTCTGGGCCAAATCGCGATCCCCTTGACGCCCGCAAGCGCGTCAATTCTCAAGACGCGGTCTCCAGCAACGGAGGTGTCGATTTCATAACGGCGCTGGGCGGAGTGGATACGATCACACCTGCGAATTTCGAGCCAGCTCTCGCCTGAGAGCCACCCGAAAACGCCCGCACCGACGATGCAGACCAGAAGGAGCGCAGGACGGGCCCGTGCTGCTATGGCCCAGATGGAAGTGAGGAGGAGTCCGGTCAGTGCTGCAAGAATTCCCAAGACCTGAATCATCGGAGGCTGATTCTCGATTCTCGAATCGAGTCGTGCTACTGTCGGCGCCATCCACAATCCGCAATCCGCAATCCACAATCCGGCATTGGTGGGCGGGGCGGGAGTCGAACCCGCATCCCTTGCGGGACAGGATCCTAAATCCTGCGCGTCTGCCAGTTCCGCCACCCGCCCGGACCGATCATCTTAGTCGTCCGTTCCGGGGCGTCGCAACCGCTTTCGGGCCGGTTGAGATGGAGCCGAGCGTAAGGGTTCAGATCAAGATCGGGAGCGGGGCGCCGCAGAATGCGTATAGTGGGGGAATGCCGGTCGTCATTGATTGTTCCGAGAATCAGGGAAACGGCCTATGCCCGAAATGCGGACTCCCCCTTGCTCATCACCGGATATCCTTTGACGTCATCCATGACGATCCGCTCTGTTACCAGGTCGTGGTTTTGAAATCGGAAAAACAGCACTTGCTCATCCACATGAGCCAGGCGGTCTACAGGGACAAGTTCACCGAAGGGCCTTCCCGCTAGACGTCGAATCCGGCGATTCGCACCCGCTTTCGGGCCGGTTTGACCGGTCGCTCCGCGGGCGCTATAGTCCCAATCCTTCGAGGAGAGGTGCCGGAGCGGCCGAACGGGCACGCTTGGAAAGCGTGTGTGCTCGAAAGGGCACCGAGGGTTCGAATCCCTCCCTCTCCGCCATTGCGGCGTCTTTCTTTTCCGCAGCCTGCGCGGTATCGTGAATCCGACATGGAACTCGACGCGGAACGGCGGTGGATGGAGCAGGCGATCCGCCAGGCGGAGCTCGCCGCCGAGGCGGGCGAAGTCCCGGTCGGCGCCGTCATCGTGAAAGACGGCCGCCTCCTCTCCCGCGCCCACAACCAGGTCGAGCAGCTCCGGGACGCCACCGCCCACGCCGAAATGCTCGCCATCACCGCCGCCGCGGAGGCGCTCGAGAACTGGCGGCTCGAGGGAGCGGAAATCTACGTGACGCTCGAACCCTGCGCCATGTGCGCCGGGGCGATGGTGCTCTCCCGCGTCGCGCGCATCGTCTTCGGCGCGAACGATCCCGCGGCCGGCGCCTGCGGATCGGTCTTCGACATCGTCTCCGAACCCCGCCTCAACCACCGCATTCCCGTCGTCCGGGGAGTCCTCGCCGACCGCTGCGGCGCTCTTCTGAAGGACTTCTTTCGATCACGACGCGCCGAGGCGCGCAGTCCCGAGTCATGAGTCGTGAGTCCTGAGTCGGGGCGCCAAGGACGGATCTTCTGCGTCCTGCGCCGTCAGGTCTGACGTGCCGATGAGTCCTTCAGCGCCAAAAACAAAGCTCCCGTGTAGTGTCGCCTGACTCTCGACTCCCGACTCTCGACTCGTGACTCTTTCGCGGAGGGATGCCTGAGCGGACTATAGGGCCAGTCTTGAAAACTGGTGCGGTCTTCGGGCCGCCGTGGGTTCGAATCCCACTCCCTCCACTTCGACTCGCAACGATTTGAATGGCTGTTGCTCGCTCAGTGCAAGTATGCCTGGATAGCCCTATTGTTCGTCCTTTGAGCGAGTCGAAGTGTGGTGAG
>DATHFI010000245.1:0-2829 GCA_035490275.1 Planctomycetota bacterium | reverse complement strand
TACTCCGCCCAGTCGCCTTCGTTCGTGGAAGCCTTGCGGACCGCGTAGATAATGCCGGCGGCGCCGGCGGCCACGAGAATGATGAGGAACGCGGTTTCCTTCGTCATGCGGGTTCATTGTAACATCCGTCGCCGGGCTCGGTCTCAAGGCTGGAGAACCCGATTCATTGCGGGCGCGGCCGGGTTGACATATAGTGTGCGCCGCGCGGAGGTCGATATGGCCATGGAAGTTGTCGATGTCGTCTACCTGGTCAGCTTCTTCCTCGGCCTCGGGTTCGCCGTGGTCTCCGCCCTCATGTCCGGCGTCTTCTCGGGCGGCGCCGACGCGCACGTGGGTGCGGGGCACGACGTCCACGCCACCGCGGGCGACTCGGTCCACTTCCCGCTCCTCTCCCCGGTGACGCTGGCGATGTTCGTCGCGAGCTTCGGCGGGTCGGGCTACATCTACAAGCACGCCCTCCTGCTCGACCCGGCCCTCCACGTGGCGCTCGCCGCGGCCACCGCGGTGGTCGTGGCGCTGGCCGTCGCGTGGCTCTTCTACAAGATCTTCAAGGCCACCCAGGGCTCCAGCGAGGCGAAGGTCGCGGACCTCGTGGGCACCGAGGCGGAGATCATCACGGCGATCCCCGCGGACGGGATGGGGGAGATCGCCTACGTGGCGATGCAAACCCGGTACAACGGCCCGGCGCGGACGCCGGACGGCAAGCCGCTGCCCGCCCGGACGACGGTCAAGATCGTCCGGATGGTGAGCGGCACGTTCATTGTCGAGAGAGTTCGATAGGAAGGGACAAGCCATGAACACGATGTTGCTCGCCGCGCCCGACATGATGATGGTCGGCGGTATCGTCGTCGGAATCCTGTTCGTCCTCTTCGTGTTCCTGGCGATCTACGCCTCCCGCTACGTGAAGGTCGGCCCCAACGAGGTGCTGATCGTCTCCGGCCTGAAACGCCGGATCACCGAGGCGAACGGCCGGGTCCACGACGTCGGCTTCCGCATCAAGGCGGGCGGCGGCACCTTCGTCTGGCCCGTCTTCGAAAAGGCGGAGATCCTTTCCCTCGAGCTCATGACCATCGACGTGAAGACGCCCTCCGTCTACACGCTGACGGGCGTGCCGGTCGTCGTGGACGGCGTCGCGCAGGTCAAGGTCCGGAGCGACGATCTCGCGATCCGCACCGCGGCGGAGCGCTTCCTCTCCAAGACGGTGGCGGAGATCATGAACATCGCCCTGCAGACCCTCGAGGGCCACCTGCGCGCCATCATCGGGCGCCTCACCGTGGAGGAGCTCTACCGCGACCGCGAGGCATTCGCCCAGAAGGTCCAGGAGGTCGCCACGGCCGACTTCGCCAACATGGGGCTTTCGATCGATTCCTTCACGATCCGGGAGATCCAGGACCAGCAGGGGTATCTCGACGCCATCGGCAAGCCGCGGATCGCGCAGGTGAAGCGCGACGCCATCATCGGCGAGGCCGAGGCAGAGCGGGACGCGACGATCAAGAGCTCGGAAGCCCGACAGCTCGGCCAGAAGGCGCGGCTCATGGCGGAGACGCAGGTGGCCGAGTCGACGCGCGACTACGAGATGAAGCGGGCCGACTACCAGGCGGGGATCAACCAGCGGAAGGCGGCGAGCGACCTCGCGTACGACCTCCAGAAATACCAGAGCCAGCAGGCGGTCAAGATGGAGGAGATGCGCGTCCTCGACATCCAGAATGAGCGCATGATCGAGATCAAGCAGAAGGAGCTGCAGGCGACGATCCAGCGGCCGGCGGACGCCGAGCGGTACCGGATCCAGCAGATCGCCGACGCCCAGAAGTACCAGATCATCGCGGAGGCCGACGCGCGCGCCCTCGCGGCCCAGAACGTGGGACGCGGCGAGGCCGAAGCGATCAAGGCGAAGGGGCTGGCGGAAGCCGAGGTCATCCTCGCGAAGGGACAGGCCGAAGCCGAGGCGATGCGGAAAAAGGCCGAGGCGTGGCGCACGTACAACGAGGCGGCCATCGCCCAGATGTTCATCGAGAAGCTTCCGGAGCTGGCGCGCGCGATCGCGGAGCCGCTCTCGAAGACCGACAAGATCACGATCATCTCGACGGGCGGGTCGGACGGACTCGGCGCCTCGAAGGTGACGAAGGACATCGTCGACATCATCGCCCAGCTCCCCCCGGTGCTCGAGGGGGTGAGCGGGGTGTCGCTGCGGGACATCATCTCGAGAGTGCCGGGCCTCGGCAACTCGGCGCCCGCGGGGGACAAGAAAAAAGGCTAAGTCGCGGCGATCCGAATTCAGCATTCAGCTGAGGGCTGAAGGCTGACAGCTTCTTAGGCTGACTGCTGACCGCTGACGGCTGAAAGCCAACTCTGCTATCATCGGGGCGATGCGCGTCCCGAAGCCGTGGGCCACTTGGGTGTTCCTGCCGGACGGCCGGTTCCTCCGAAAGCCGCCCGGCCCGCAGTCGAGAACCTACATCAAGGGCCGGTGGACCTGCTTCACCGCCTCACGCGACCTCGACAAGCTGGCCGCCTCCCTTTCCCGAGAGGGCGGACCCACCGCCGTGGCCAAGGCCTGGCGGAATCACTGGTCGATCACCGCTTACTCCTCCGGCCGCGTCGCGACCGATCACGCGAGCCATGCCGATCCCTGGCCCGACTTGAACGACCGCCGCCGCGTGCGATCGAAGCCCGTTCCCGTCGGCCGGCGCGGATCCCTCGAGGTTTTCGCCCGCCTCTTCGGGGCGGACGCCCGGGACCTGGATCCCTACCTCGTCCACTTCACCCGCGCCGAGATGGCCGCCGTGGACCTCCTCTCGGACGGCCTCACCGTGCGTTTCGTTTCGGACC
>DATHFI010000244.1:0-3018 GCA_035490275.1 Planctomycetota bacterium | reverse complement strand
CCCTCGCGCGTTGTCATTCGCCCGGGCGAGTACCGCAAGCTCCAATCCTTCGAGGCCGGCCCCTTCCGGTTTATTGCCGTAGGTTTCATGTGGTACACGTCAAGGGGCAATCCTCGCTACCTCTCGTTTGACGGCGTCCTTGTTGGACCTCCAGGCCGCCTTCCCCCGGGTGTCCGCATCGAATTCGAGGCGGTCCAAGACGACCAGGGCAACAATCTTGGCGCGACGCGCCCCGGCACCAGCTTCATCATCGGCGGCCTGGAGTGGTCCGCCGCGAATCCGGCCGAGCTGCGTGTCGCCCGCCCGGTGTCCCAGTACACAAACAACACCCCGGTCGACGAGGCCGTGAAATTGACGAAGTGCCGGGGCCGGGTCCGGCTGGCGTTCGTGCTCGGCGGTCGGCGCATCCTGACTCTCAAGGATCCCGGGGCCGGCCGGAAGGCCGAGAGCGAGGGGACCTCCCTGGTCATCGAGGCTTGGGATCGCGCGGCGGGCCGGCTGACCCTGCGATATTGCGTCGAACAAATTGAAACCGACGAAGCCGGCGAGTCCCGCGGTCCGGCAAAGGCGATTTGGATCGCGATCCACGACGCGGCCGGCCGACGATTGGAAGGGGAACAGAAGGAGGTGCGGATCCTCGGCATCATGTCCGCCGGCAGCGTCAGCGACAGGTCGCAGGGCACGCTCGTGGTCACGGTGCCGCCGGGATTCGAGCCCGCGTCGGTCGACCTTATGGAGGACACCGACGTGGAAGAAGTGATGATCCCCTTCGACTTGGGGGAAGTGACTCTGCCCGCCCGCCGCCAGCCGAAAGCTGACCGCTGACAGCTGACTACTTCTGGTTTTCTCTGAAGTCTGATGTCCGAAGTCTGAGGTCTGCCCTAATAGACGAACAACATCTCGCGGTACTTCGGCAGCGGCCACATGGCGTCGTCCACCATCAGCTCGAGCGCGTCCGCGTGCTCCCGGACTTCCTCCATCGCGGGCAGGACCCGGTCGCGGTGGAACCGCGCGTGGCCCGGCAGGTCGCCGTGATGGGTGTCCGCCTCCGCCCGCACCTTGTCGAGCTTGTCGATCGACTCCTTGAGCCGGCCCGCGCGCTCCACCACCTCCCGCAGCTGGTCCTCCTCGGGCCTCAGCTCCGCGCCCTTCAGGACGTCGCGCGTCTTCGCGATCGTCTGCGCGACCTCGCCCTGGTACTTCATCACCGCGGGCAGGATCATCGTCCGCGCCAGGTTCGACGTCAGCAGCGCCTCGATGTTCAGCGTCTTGATGTAGGTCTCGAGCAGGATCGTGTGGCGGCTCTGGAGCTCCTCCTCCGTGAAAACCCCGTGGCGCGAGAAGAGCGACTTCGACTCGGGCTCCACGAGCACCGCCGCGGCGTCCAGCGTGTTCTTCAGGTTCGGCAGGCCGCGCTTCTCCGCCTCCTGGTACCACTCCTTCGTGTAGTTGTCGCCGTTGTAGAGGACCTTCTGGTTCTCCGCGAGCGTCTCCTGCACGACCTGCTGGACCGCGTCGTGGAGCGACTTCCCGCCCTTGACCAGCTTCTCGATCCCGTCCGAGAGCGCGCCGAGCGCGTCCGCCACGATCGTGTTCAGGTACGTATTGGGCTTCGCGATGTTCTGGCTCGAGCCCACGGCGCGGAACTCGAACTTGTTCCCCGTGAAGGCGAAGGGGCTCGTGCGGTTCCGATCCGAGTCATCGCGCGGAATCGTCGGCAGCGCCTCGGCGCCGATGTCGAGGCTCCGCTTCCCGCGGGGCTCGCCCCGGACGCCGTTGATCAGCCCCTGGACGACCTCGGTGAGCTTCTCGCCGAGGTAGACGCTGATGATCGCGGGGGGCGCCTCGTTCGCGCCGAGCCGGTGGTCGTTCCCCGCGTGGGCGATGGCGGCCCGCAGGAGCTTCCCGTGGTGGCCGACCGCGCGGATGACGGACGTGAGGACGACGAGGAACTGCGCGTTCTCCTCGGGCGTGTGGCCGGGCTCGAGGAGATTGTTCCCCTGGTCGTCCATGAGCGACCAGTTGTTGTGCTTGCCGCTCCCGTTGATGCCCGCGAAGGGCTTCTCGTGGAGCAGGCACTGCAGGCCGTGGCGCGTGGCGACGCTCCGGAGCGTCTCCATCACGAGCATGTTGTGGTCCGCGGCGAGGTTCGAGGTCTCGAAGATCGGGGCGACCTCGTACTGGGCGGGCGCGACCTCGTTGTGGCGGGTCTTGATCGGGACGCCGAGGCGATAGAGTTCCCGCTCGGCGTCCATCATGAAGGCGAGGATGCGCGCGCGGATGGAACCGAAGTAGTGGTCCTCCATCTCCTGGCCCTTCGGCGGCCTGGCGCCGAAGAGGGTGCGCCCCGCGTTGATGAGATCGGGCCGCAGCCAGTAGAAGCGCCGGTCGATCAGGAAGTACTCCTGCTCGGGGCCCATCGTCGCCGCCACGCGCTTCACGTGCGTGTTGCCGAGGAGCTTCAGGAGCCGCACCGCCTGCCGGTTGAGGGCGTCGAGCGACCGCAGGAGCGGCGTCTTCTCGTCGAGCGCCTGCCCGTTCCAGGCGCAGAAGGCGGTCGGGATGCAGAGCGTGCGTCCGTACGAGGCCTCCATGATGAACGCGGGGCTCGTCGGATCCCACGCCGTGTAGCCGCGCGCCTCGAACGTCGCGCGGATCCCGCCGGAGGGGAAGCTCGACGCGTCGGGCTCGCCTTGGATGAGGTTGCGGCCGGAGAATTCCGCGACGGCGCGGCCGTCGGCGGTGTACTGGACGAACGAATCGTGCTTCTCCGCGGTGAGGCCGGTCATCGGCTGGAACCAGTGCGTGAAGTGGGTGGCGCCCTTGGCGATCGCCCAGTCCTTCATCGCGTTGGCGATGACGTCCGCGTGGGTTGGGTCCAGCTTTTCGCCGTGCTCGACCGTGCGCAGCAGCGCCTGGTACGCCTTCTTCGGGAGGCTCTCCCGCATGACGGCGAGGCTGAAGACGTTCTCGCCGTACACCTCGGTCATGGGCCGCTTGAAGTCGATGGCCGGGCCG
>DATHFI010000243.1:0-5797 GCA_035490275.1 Planctomycetota bacterium | reverse complement strand
TTCGCCCACTGCCGGTAGGCATCGATCCGCAGGCAGTGTCCACCGCGCACCAGCCCCTTTTCGTACGCCTCGGCGCGTTCGCGGAGCTTGCCGTAGCACACGGCGGCCTCGGGCAGTTTGCCGGCCTGTTCGAGCTCCAGTCCTTCGAGGTAGGGAATGTTGTCCCCGACCGGGTCATCGGGCCAGTCCGCGAGCTTGGAGCGGTATCGGACTACCGCCTCCTTGTCCCGGGCGTCCGCGGAGAGCTCGTACTCCATCGTGTAGCACACCACGACGGCGAAGCAGGCTTTCGGCGCCTTCTCGTGCTTGGGGGCGAGCGTGAAGACCTTTTCGTAGGCGACGGCCGCCTCGTAGTGCCGCTTCATCTCCTGAAGGCACTGGCCCATCTTGTACCAGGCCTCGGGCGCCCATTTCGCCAGGTCCGCCTCGGTCGTGCATCCCTCGATGGCCTGCCGCAGGCTCACCATGGCGTCGCGGAACTGGCTGCGATCCATCTTGCCGTCGGCGATGTTGATGCACTGTTCGGGGGGCAGCTTGACGCCGGGTCCGGCCCCGGCCGACCGGAGCTCGTCCCGCATGATCATCGCGTCCCTGCCGTTCGGATCGGCCTCGATCACCTTGCGCGCGATCGCCTCCGCCTTCGCGAAATTCTTGAGGCGGAAGAGCGCCCTGACCTGCTCCACCTTGAGGGCCACGCCGATCCAGGCTTTTTCCACGGAGGGGTCGGTCTTGAGCACGTTATCGATGAAGGCGTTGGCCTCCTTCGGCTTGCCCGACTTCAGGTACAGCTGGGCCATCGTGAGATAGGCGTTGAAGATGATGTTGTCGTGGTAGGCGGCGCGCGGCATCTTCTCCTTGGCCAGGACGTCGACCAGGTTCAGGGTGTTCTTGAGCTTGACCTCCGCCTGCGGAAATTCCCCCAGCTCCAGCAGGCAGCGGCCCTCGAGGAGCATGGCCTCGAACGCCTTGCCCCGGTCCCCGTAGTCGATCTCGTAGTCGACCAGGCTGGCGACGGCGTCCGTGAGCAGCTTCTTCCGATCCTCCTCGAGCATCCCGGGGATGCGGGCCTGTTCGAACCGGGCCCGCTGCGCCTCGAGCCGGGCGTCGATGATCGCCCCCTCGATGATTTCCTTTTCATCGGCGTTGCGCGGCGTCTTTTTCCGGCACTCCACCACGATTTCGTCGAATTCCTTGCCGACCTCGCCGTAGAGGGCCGCCGCCTCGACCTTCAGCCGCTCGTGATCCGCCCCGACCTTGGCGGCCTCGAGCTGGTCCACGAGCCCCTTCGCCTTCCTGGCCTTGAGCCAGCCGATGTTGATCCGGGCCTCGAGCACCCGGGCATGGGACGTCTGCTCCTTGATGAACTTGTCCAGGAGCGCGATGGCGTCGTCGACGTGCTTGCGGGCCTTCTCGGGATCCGGTTCCCGCTCCGCCTTCGCCAGGTCGATCTCCGCGAGGAGAATCGGGATCGCGGAACGGACCTCCCCCGGGACGCTGGAGTCCCGGGTGATCCGGTCGCTGACGTCGTTGGCGAGGTCGAACCAGCCCCGATAGGCGAGGCGGCGGGCGAATTCGAAGTCGTCGGACTCCTGGGCCCACGCGGGGGAGGGTCCGAGGAAGATCGCCGCGACCAGGAAGGTCGCCGCGACGAAAAAGCCCCGCGCCAACGCACGATGCGTCTTCATGTCGGTAGCCTCGAAAAGGATCCCCCCATCGCCCCGGCTCTTTATTGGCGCTTCTCCCGGGTCTAGGAGGGGCTCACTTTTTCCCGCCGATGAAGACGTTGGCGTAGCGATAGTAAACCTCCAGGGTGAGGGCGTTGATCGCCACGGCGTACACCCGTCCGCCCTCGAATCCCCACCGGTCCTCTTCCGACGTCCACGAGCCGTTCTGGCACCCGTCCTTGCCCGTCTTCTGGTTCGGCACGAGGGCGTTCTTCATCGGTTCGTTCCACTTCTTCCAGTACGGGCCGTCCGGGCCGTCGTACTGGAACAAGCACAGCGACGTGTAGTACCAGTAGTAGTAGTCGATCATGTCGGCCTTCCAGTCGGGCAGGTCCTTCACGAGGAGCTGGACGCCGCCGAGCGCCGGATCCTTCTTGTCCTTCGACATGAAGATGCGGCACATCACCGCCACGGCCGTCATCGACTCGTGGTGGATGAAGTTCTCGTTCTTGCCGGGGACGTACACCTTTCCCGAGCTCTTGGCGTTGTAGCCCACGCGGTAGTAGGTCGTGTCGGTCACCTCGTCGAACCACTTGCGCGCCTTCTCGTAGGCCTCGCGGGTCGGCACCTGGAGTTCCGAGAGCTCCGCCGACTTCAGCGCCATGATCGCCCAGCCCGTGACGGAGCTGTCGTTGTCGCCGGACTGCTTCGTGTAGCGCCACGCCCTGTCGGGGTTCTGCGAGGCGATGATGAAATCGACCGCCTGCTGGGCCGGCCCCTTGAAGAGCTGGGTCGCGGACATCCCGTACGCCTCGGAGAGCGCGAGGGCCGCGATCGTGTGGTTGTACATGTACTTCGTGCCGCGTCCGCCCACGCACCCCTCGGGATCCTGCTTCGACATGATCCACTTGAGGCCGTTCTTGACCACTTCGCCGAATTTGAGCATCCGTCCCGGCGTCACCGGGTCGGGGTATTCGTCCTTCGACAGGTGGGAGTATCCGGCCCCGAGGAAGGCGAGCAGGGAGAGGCCGGTGAGGCCCGCGTCATACTCGGGATCGCCGCCGCCGGAGCACTTGGCCCCGACGCACTGGTTGGAGAAGCTGGTGGCGCCCCAGGATCCGTCCGGATTCTGGTGGCGCGCGAGCCACTTGAGGGCCGCGAGGACGGCGCTCTCCGTGGCCCGGGTGCCGCCGCCGCGCGCGACGAGGTTCTCGCGGCCGCCGAACCGGCCGCCATACCGCCCGCCGCCGCCGCCGCCGCTGCCCACGCCCATCGTGTCGTACACGCCCTTGGTCGGGCCCGCCTGGCGTCCGCGGAATCCGCCCGCCTCGCCCTTGGTGTAGCTCAGGAAGTCCTTGGAATCGCCCTTCATCTGGCCGTAGTCCTCGTTGTCGGCGCTTTCATTGTGGTCCGACTCCTTGGCCTCCGGGAAGAAGATGGCGGGCTCCTCCGTGGGGGCGCTTTGGTCGTCCTTCGGGATGCCCTTGCGCTCGAAGAGGTCGCGCGGCCGCTCCAGCTCCGGCATCATGTTGGCCCGCGGGGCGGTCACCATCAGCGACACCTCGCCCGCCTCGACGGACAAGTGGCGCTCGATGATGACGAGCGTCGCGATGAGGAGGATCACGAGGTGGATGCCCGCCGAGATGAACCACCAGGGGGCGTTGGAAATCCAGCTGCGCTCCTCCTGGACGATGATCTCGGAGCCCTCCGCGGACTCGTCGGCCTCGAGCAGGGACGCTTCTTCGTCAGGTCGATTCGCCATACCGGACCCCCTTCCTTTTGATCAATCGGGAATGCGCCGCGGCGTCGGGGTCGACGCCGGAGCGGCGGATCGCAGGCGGGACCACCCCCGGAACACCAGGAGCGAGAGCATGCCGAGCAATCCAACGGCCATCATAACCACCAGCCAACGGTAGCGGTAGCCCACGCCGGGCGGCCGCTCGTGGACCTTCGTGATGTTGCGCGCGAGCAGGAGCGGCGCCTTGTGGAACTCATGCCTGTCGCCGGGGAGATCGCGCTCGTATTGGACGCGCCGCAGGAAGATCGCGTCCACGACCACCGGGGTTTCGGTCTCGAGATCGGGCGGTTCCTCGACAAAATCAACGATGTAGATCTCCTTCGGCGCCTGCGGATCGGCCAGGTAGGCCCGAGTCATCGTCTGGACGCCTCCCACCGGGGGATCGAGCCGCTCGGGCCCCTTCGGCGCCTTCCAGAAGAGGGCGTGAACGCGGACGGTCAGGCCGCGGACCTCTTCCGGATTCGCCATGAGGAACTTGTAGTCCACCGTTTTGGATTGTTTGGCGAGCATCGCGGGGTCGGCCTTGCTGAGGTACCGGACGAGGTGGCGGTAGGGCTCGTCGCGCAGCTCGGGTCCCACGTCGTCCTTGGTCGCGTCGAGCAGCCCGTCGAACCGGACCTCTTTCGGCGCGGTCGACGCGGGATCCCGGGGCGCGTATTTCGCGGCGGCCGTCGCCCGCTCCGCCTCCTTGCTGGCCTCCGCGATCCGCCCCGGCTCGATCACGAGCCCGTAGAAGGCCGCGCCCGTGAGGGCCAGGGCGCAGAGGGCCAGGTTCCAGCGGAAGATCCGCGTGGCCCAGAAGGGCACCGGATCGGGCTGGAGCCATCGGGCCGCCGGCCTTCCGTACCTTTCACGCTCCATGGACAGCATCCTTCACCTGCGAATGGCGCCCGCCCCTACTGGCCGCCCGCCTTGGGGGCCATCTCCATGGGCGCGGCGAATTCGATCCGTTCGAGCTTCTCCACCTTGCACAGGTCCAGGACGTGGATCACGTCCCTCCACGGCACCTCGGGGAGCGCGTCGATCAGCACGGGGAAGTCGGCCTTCCCCAGCTTCTTGAAGTCGTTCGACATCTGCAGGATGATCTGCATGAGCTCCGTGTCGCTCTTCACCGGGGCCCGGTTCCCGACCTTGGTGATAGTCTGGCCGTCCACCCACCGCATGAAGACCCGGATCTCCTCAAGGACGATCTTCGGCGGGGGCGTCGTCAGGACGCCGCGGTCCTTCGGGAGCCACGTCTCGATCTTCCCCTCGAGCTGCTTGAACTTCAGCGAGCACATGAAGAACAGGCAGAGGCAGAAGATGACGTCCACCATCGCGGTGATATTGATCGCCACCGGGTTGTCGGACGCTTCGCCGATATTCTGTGAGCCTGCCACGGGGTCTCCTTAGCCTCAGGGCCTCTTTTTCCCGTCGTCCTTGCCCAGCACCAGGGCCGCCCCCACGTCGATCTTGTACATGCCGACCCGGGCGCAGACGTTCATCGCCTTCTGGGGCAGCCCGAAGGGGGCCGAGGCGTCCGCGCGGATCATCACCTTGCGCTCGGAGATGTTCTTGTTGTTCGGGTCCTTGTTCTGTCGGAAGGGGGCCGCTTCCTTTTCGAGAAAGGCCTGGAAGAGGTTCATGTCGACGTAGTCCCTTCCCTTGATGCCGATCCGCCAGTGGCTCTCCTCGCGGCAGACCTCGTGCCTCTCGTAGACGGGGCACGACAGGACGGTTTTCCCGCCGAGCTGGGTGACATGGTACACGTTGATGGTGAGCCGCTCGCCCGTGGCGTCCTTGACCAGTTCGGGATTGTCCTGCTTCACTACGATCGCCTTGGGGAGGATGACGTCTTCGAGCTCCCGCTGGCCCATGTCCGCGCTGATCATCAGGAAGAGGAGCAGCAGGAACATGATGTCGACCATCGGAATCAGGTTCGGGGAGAGTTCCGCGTTGATCTCGATCTGCTTGGGCATGATTCAGTCCTCGGTAGGGCCTTGGCGGCCTTCCTACTTTTGCGCCCCCTGCTGCGCCTCCGGCGACATCGTGCGCGCGAGCATCTCGCCCACCGCGCTGTTGACGCGCAGCGTGACGTCCGAAACCTTGTTCTTCATGAAGAAATAGGCCGTCAGGAAGACGATCGCGATAAAGAGGCCGATCGTCGTGTTCACGAGCGACTCGTACACGCCTTTGGCCATGTCTCCAGGGGTGGGCGACTTCTTGCCCTCGATGACCTGGAAGGACGAGATCATGCCCGTCACGGTGCCGAGGAGCCCGAGGAGCGGGCCGATGTTGCCGACGAGCGACAGGTAGCTGACCTTCGAGTTTAGCCGGAACCCCTCGACGATCGCCG
>DATHFI010000242.1:0-9736 GCA_035490275.1 Planctomycetota bacterium | reverse complement strand
CTTCCAGCCCGGGAACGCACGGTATACGGGCTCGCACCGGCCGAGCCGCTCGCAATCGACGGGCATGGAGATCGTCGCCTTTCCGTCGAGCCGGTACGCCGTGCAGACGCGGATTTCTCCGAACTGGTCCAGCACGTCGAGCTTCGTGATCACGAGGCCGTCGATCCCGTTGATCCGTACGGCGTGGCGCGAGGTCACCATGTCGAACCATCCGCACCGGCGGGGCCGGCCCGTCAGCGACCCGAATTCGCCGCCCACCGCGCGCAGCCGCTCCCCGATGTCGTCCACGAGCTCGGTCGGAAAGGGCCCCTCCCCCACGCGGGTGCAGTACGCCTTGGCCACGCCGAGGATGTGGCCCACCTTTTTCGGCGCCACCCCCGCGCCCGCCGGGATCCCGCACGCGTCCGAGTTCGACGACGTGACGTACGGATAGGTCCCGAAATCGATGTCGAGCAGGCTTCCCTGCGCGCCTTCGAACAGCACCCGTTTCTTCGCGTCGATCGCGTCGTTCACGAAGCCGAGAGCGTCTCCGACGTGGGGCGCGATCTTCTCCGCGTACCCCCGGTATTCCTTGAAGACCTTGTCGTCGTCCAGCGGAGGCGCGCCGTACAGCGCCGCGAGGATCAGGTTCTTCTCCGCGACGAGCGCCTCCAGGCGCCGCTGCAGGTAGTCCGGCCGGTAGAGATCCGCGATCCGGATCCCCTTGCGCGCCGCCTTGTCCGCGTAGCAGGGCCCGATTCCCCGCTTCGTGGTCCCGATCTTCTGCGCGTCGCTCCCCTCCGCCAGCTGGTCCATCAGCTTGTGCCAGGGCATGACGACGTGCGCGCGGTCACTGATGAGCAGGTTCTTCCCGATCTTGATGCCGCGCGCCCGGAGGTTTTCCATTTCCCCGAGGAGCTGCTCGGGATCGACCACGACGCCGTTCGCGATCACCGAGGTCGACCCGCGATGGAATATCCCCGACGGGATGAGATGGAGGACGAACTTCTCCCCCTTCACGACCACGGTGTGGCCGGCGTTCCCTCCCCCCTGGAACCGCACCACGACATCCGCTTGCGCGGCCAGCAGGTCGACGATCTTGCCCTTGCCCTCGTCCCCCCACTGGACGCCGACGATGCAGGTCGTCCGGGGAAGGCCGTTGGCGGAGCTCACGATTTGCACTCCATGAGGTCGAGGAAAGTCTGGAACAGGTAGCGGGAATCGTGCGGCCCGGGCGCGGCCTCGGGATGGTACTGCACGCAGAAGGCGGGCAGCGACCGGTGGCGGAAGCCCTCGATCGTGCCGTCGTTCAGGTTCACGTGGGTCACGTCGATGCCGAGGCCCTTGAGCGATTTCTCGTCGACCGCGAACCCGTGATTCTGGCTCGTGATTTCCACCCTGCCGTTCTCGAGATGCTTCACCGGGTGATTCGCACCGTGGTGGCCGAACTTGAGCTTGAAAGTCTTCGCACCCATGGCGAGGCCGAGAATCTGGTGGCCGAGGCAGATCCCGAACGTGGGCACCTCGCGCTTGAGGATCTGCTTCATCGTGTCGATCAGGTAGGTGACCACCGCGGGATCCCCGGGTCCGTTCGAGAGGAAGATCCCGTCCGGCTTGTTCTTGAGGACGGTCTCCGCGGACGTCGAGGCGGGATAGACCGTCGCGTCGCACCCGGAGCGCGCGAGGAGGCGGATGATGTTCCACTTCACGCCGCAGTCGAAGAGCGCGACGCGGTGCTTCGCCTTCGGGGCGCCGCCGGCGTCGGCCGTGACGAACTCCCTCCAGGGCCGCGGCTCGCGGCAGGTGACTTCCTTCACGAGATCGAGTCCGGCCATCGAAGGGATTTTCTTCGCCTTGTCGACGAGGCTCGCGTCGTCGAGGTCGGCGCTCGAAATCACGCCGTTCATCGCGCCGTTGATGCGGAGCCGCCGGGTGAGCGCCCGGGTGTCGATGTCGTCGATGGCCACGATGCCGTGTTTTTCCAGGTACGCCTGGAGCGTCTGGGTCGACCGGAAATTGCTCGGCACGCTGGAAAATTCGCGGGCGACGAACCCCTCGACCCAGGGGCGGGCCGACTCCACGTCCTCCTCGTTCACCCCGTAGTTCCCGATGTGGGGGCAGGTCATGGTGACGATCTGGCCCTTGTACGAGGGATCCGTCAGGATCTCCTGGTAGCCGGAGAGCGCCGTGTTGAAAACGACCTCGCCGCGCCGCTCGCCAAGGGCGCCGAAGGCGCGCCCCTCGAAGACGGTGCCGTCCTCCAGGGCCAATTTCGCCGGCGTCATTTCGCCTTCCCCTCGGAGTTCACGGGGCCGACGATCACCGTCGTGAGCGAGTCCGGGGCGAGGTGCGTCCTCGCCACGCGAAGCAGGTCGTCTTTCGTCACGGCGCGGACGTCGCGCGTGTACTGTTTCGCGTAACCGATCCCCAAGTTGAGCCGCCGCATCGTGACCATGTAGGCGGCGAGCTGGTCGGTGGCCTCCCACGAGAACGGAAGGCTCCGCAGGAGGTAGTGCTTGGCCCGGGCGATTTCATCGTCCAGCGGTCCCGAGGACAGGAGGTCGTCGATGATCTGGAGCGTCATTTCGAGCGGCTTGGCGCCGTTCTCCGACGCCGTGCCGATGTAGATCATGAACGGCCCGGGGTAGCGGTCCGCCTGCTGGGTGAGGATGCCCCACACCTCGTACGCGAGCCCGGCGTCGTCGCGCACGGACTTCGAAAGCCGGTCGGCGAATCCGGTGCTCCGGCAGAAGATGTGCTCCAGGACCTTGAGGGGGACATAGTCGGGGTGGAAGCGGTCGATCGAGAGGTGGCCGATCACGTAGTTGATCTGGTTCCCCTCGCGACTCTCGACGATGCGCTCCGGCCGCTTCTGGCGGGAGATCGCGGGAAGCACCGGAATGTCGGTCGACCCCGGCGCGATCCACTCCGAGAACCGTTTCTGCACCTCGCGCAGCATGGCGTAGGGATCGACATCCCCGGCGACGGCGATGATCGTGTTGTCCGGCCGGAAACACTTCCGGTGGTGGGCCGCGACGTCGGCCCGCGAGAGCTGCATCACGGTCGAGGGCGTGCCCAGGTCCGGCCGCGCCATCGGATGGCCCCTGTAGACGAACGCGTTGAAGAGATCGCGCGCCACGATATCGGGGGAATCGGCGCGGGACCGGAGCTCCGAGAGCTGGAGGTCTTTCTTGTCCGCGAGCTTGGCGGCTGGAAGGGTCGGATAGAGGAGCAGGTCGCGGATCAGTTCGAGCATCTCGGGCGCGTACGGGGTCAGCGTCTTGAGCGCCACGCCCGTGGCCGAGGTCGACAGCTGGGTCCCCGTGAAATCGACGAAGGCGGCGATCTCCTCGGCGCTCCTCGCATTGCCCCCGGGCGGCGCGACGCCCTGGTCCAGGAGCTGGCCCAGGAGGGCCGAGACGCCCGCCTTGTCCTCGCTCTCCGTGGTCTGGCCCGCCTCCACGTACGCGTTGAAACTGACAACCGGCAGGTCCCGCTTCTGCTTGACGAGCAGGGTCAGGCCGTTCGAGAGCCTGAATTCGGCGTACTGGCCGAATTCGTTGTCCTCGCCGGGCGCCGTTGCGGGAATCGGGCTCCGGCCGCTCTTGGCCTTCGCCGTCGCGACGGTCCGGTTCTCCTTGGTGAACAGGCGCGCCGCCATCTCCTGGAGTTCGGCCGGCGTGGTCTCGCCGACGCGCTTCAGGTAGTCCCGGAGGTAGTCGGGCGCTCCGAAGGCTTCGAACCGGGCGATGTCGTCCGCGAGGCTGTACTGGCGCTCCTTCGAAAATACGAAGTTGGCCGCGAGGATGTTCTTGGCCTTCTGGAGCTCCCGGGCCGGGATCTCCTCTTTCTTCAGCCGCTCCAGCTCCTCGAGCACCACGGCCTCGACCTGGGCCGGATCGCGCTTTTCCCGAAGCTCCGCGAAGACGAACCAGACCCCGTCGTACTTCCGCGTGTCGTTGACCGTGGAGATTTCGCTGCACGGGCCGTTCCCGTCGACGAGCCGCTTGTAGAGCCGCGAGTCCTTGCCCGTCGCAAGGATCTGGCCGAGGACGTCGAGGTGGATGTCGGTCGGTGACCCGACGCGGTCGGACCGGTAAGCCAGGCCGATCCGATGCAGGGACTTGTCGGTCTCGAAGTCGAAACGCACCTCTTGAGCCGCGGGCGGTTCGGGCATCCTGGTCGGCGCCGTCTCCTTGACAGGTCCGATCTTCCCGAAGAGCTCGTTCACCTTGGCGAAAGCCCCGTCCTTCTTCACGTCGCCGAAGATCACCATCGTCGCGTTGTTGGGCCCGTAGTGGTCCTGGTAGAAGCGGACCATGTTCTCGTACACCATGTTGTCGAGATCCTTGCGGAACCCGATCACGGGATGGTGGTATGAGCTGGTCTTGAAGACCGCGGGCTCGATTTCGTGCTCGAGTCGGCCCCACGGACGGTCGAGGTTGCGGTTCAGCTCCTCGATGACCACCTTGCGCTCCGACTCCCACTCCCTGCGGTCGAGGAGGCAGTTGCGCATCCGGTCGGCCTCGATCTCGAGAAACCGGTCGAAGGCCTCGGAGTGGACCGTGAACCAGTAGGCGGTGTAATCGTTCGTCGTATAGGCGTTGTTGGCGCCTCCCGCCTCGAAGGTGATCGCGTCGATCTCGCCCTTCCTCAGCTTCGAGGTCCCCTTGAACATCATGTGCTCGAGGAAGTGGGCCAGGCCCGTCGCGCCTTCGACTTCGTTGACCGATCCGACGCGGTAGCTCGTGACCACGGTCGCGATCGGCAGGCGGTGGTCCTCCTTGACGAGGACCGTCATGCCGTTCGACAGGACGCGCCGCTCGATGCCCTTGAGCAGGTCGAGCCGGGCGACGTCGAGACCGGAAGTTGATTGGGGTTTCACGGATGAGGGCTCCTTGGGGCCCGCGGGGGACGCCGATTCCGGGGCCGAACCCGCGCAGGCGGACAGAATCAGGACCGAGGCCGCGGCCATCAGACTGAGTCGGACCACGCTATTCCTCCTCGGGGGCACGGGTTTCCTTCTCCTCCCGGGGCTCGGGCCGCTTCGTCGCGGCCGCCTCGAGTCGCTTCGGCGCAGGCGCGTCGGCGAGGAGCAAATCCAGGTCGCGCTTGGTGAGCGTGCGGAACTTTCCATCTCCCAGGGTGCCCAATTCGAGCCGCCCGATCCGCACCCGCTTCAGGTGCTTTACCTTGAGGCCGAACTTCGCGAAGACGCGCCGGACTTCGCGGTTCATCCCCTCGCGGACGACGACCTCGACGACGGTCACCTCCCGGTCGGCCTTCTTGACGTGCACCTCCACCGGACCCGTCCGTCCCTCGGCGAGCCAGACGCCCCGGGAGAGCTTCTCGACGATCTTCGGGTCGAGGGCCCCCTGGACCACGACGTGGTAGGTCCGCGCGACGCGGAAGCTGGGATGGGTGAGCCGGTTGCAGAGATCGCCGTCGTTCGTCAGGACGAGCATCCCTTGCGAGTCCGCGTCGAGCCGCCCGGCCGGGTAGACCCGCGCCTTGATCCCCTTGAGGAGGTCCACGACCGTGCGACGGCCGAGGTTATCGCTCAGGGTGGTGACGACTCCCTTGGGCTTGTTCAGCAGGAAGTAGACGGAATCGGGGAGGCGGAGGTACTTGCCGCCGCACTTGATCTTCTGGTGCGCGGGGTCGACCTTGACTCCCATCTCGGTGACGACCTTGCCGTCGACCTCGACTTCGCCGGCGGCGATGCGCTTTTCGCAGGAACGGCGGGACCCGAATCCGGCGCGGGCCAGAACCTTGTGGAGACGATCCAGCGGCATTCCAATCCCTCGCGCCGGGCGGTCCCTCCCCGCCGGAGGTTCAGGGCGGGAATTCCGATCCGGACGCGAGAGCGGATTGTATCAGCCGCGGCGTTCCGGACAAGGGGAATTGCGAACGCATCACGCATGACGCATTACGCATATCGGGATGATAAGCGAATCCACTTGAGGCTGCGCCGGCAGACGCATGCGGCATCAGGCATTCTGGATCCCGGTGCCTCAACCCAGGATGCCGGATGCCGACTGCTGGATTCGCCTTCCAGCGAATCCTCAAAAGTAATCGTCCACCGTCCCGTGATGAGTAATGCGCAATGCGTGATGCGTCCCCTGAATCCGATCAGCTCGTCGCCTCGATGGCATGATCGAGGTCCTCGATCAGGTCCTCGACGTCCTCGATGCCCACGCTGAGCCGAACGAGCGCGTCGGGCAGACCCCCCTTCTCGCGCTCCGACTTGGGGATCGACGCGTGCGTCATCGTCGTCGGGTGGCCGACGAGCGACTCGACGCCGCCGAGGCTCTCCGCGAGCGCGAAGAGGCGAGTCTTCGTCGAAAAGGCGACATTGCGCTCGACGCCGCCCTCGAGCTCCACCGAGATCATCCCGCCGAAGTCGCGCATCTGGCGTTTCGCGATCTCGTGCTGGGGATGGTCGGGTAGCCCCGGGTACCAGACCCGTTTCACGCCGGCGCGCCCTTTCAGGAACGCGGCGATCTTCCGGGCGTTCTCGCAGTGCTGGCGCATCCGGACGGCGAGCGTCTTCGCGCCCCGCAGGACGAGGAAGCAATCGAGCGGACCCGGCACGGCCCCCATGGCGTTCTGGAGGAACTTGAGGCGGTCGTAGAGTTCCTTGTCGTTCGTCACGATGGCTCCGCCCACGACGTCGGAGTGTCCCCCGAGATACTTGGTGGTCGAGTGAACCACCACGTCGGCGCCGAGGGCGAGCGGCTGCTGCAGGTACGGGGTCGCGAACGTGTTGTCCACGACCACCTTCGCCCCCCTCGCGTGGGCGAGCTTCGCGGCCGCGGCCAGATCCGTCACCGTGAGGAGCGGATTCGAGGGCGACTCCAGCCACACGACTTTCGTGCCCGGCTTCAGGGCCCGCTCCAGTTCCCCGAGGTCGTGAATGTTCACGAACGTGAAGTCCACGCCGAACTTCTGGAAAACCTGGGTGAAGAGCCGGTAGGTGCCTCCGTAGACGTCGCGGCCGCAAACCATGTGGTCGCCGGGCGCCAGCGTCGCCGCGAAGGTCGTCTCCGCCGCCATGCCCGAGGCGAAACAGAGGCCGTGCTTCCCGTCCTCGAGGGCCGCGAGGTTGCGCTCGAGGGCCGCGCGCGTCGGATGGTTCGTCCGGGAGTAGTCGTACCCCTTGTGGACGCCCGGGGCGGACTGGACGTAGGTCGACGTCAAGTAGACGGGCGTCATGATCGCGCCCGTCGTGGGATCGGGCTCCTGACCGGCGTGGATCGCCTTCGTTGAGAATCGCATCTTGCTTTCTCAGGAGGTGCGGGCCGTGATTGCACGAACAAGGTCGTACTTCGTGATGATGTCAAACTTGCCGTTGCCGAGATCGACGAAAACCGCGGAGGCCTGTGACGGAATGATCTCGGTGATCCGGTCGAGCGTCATGTCGCGTCCGACCGTCGGGAAGGGCTTCCCCATCACCTCGCGCACCACGAGCGACTTGAGGTCCTTCCCCGCGAGGAGCTGGCTGATGATGTCGTCCTCGTAGACCGCGCCGACCGGCCGGCCCTCCTCGAGGACGGGCATCTGCGAGATGTCCGCCTCCTGCATCTTCTGCAGGATCGAGAAGACGCTGTCCGAGGGCTTCGCCGAGACCATGTCGCGCGCGGCGCGCTTCCCCGCCACGATTTCCCCGGCCGAGAGCTTGACCGGCGTCTCGAGGTACCGGTGCTCCTGCATCCACTCGTCGTTGTAGACCTTGGAGAGGTAGCGGGCTCCCGAGTCCGGGATGAAGACGACCACGAAGTCCTTGTCCGTGAGGTCCTTTGCGATCTTGAGGGCGACCGCGAGCGCCCCGCCGGTGGAGCCCCCCGCGAAAATTCCTTCGTAGCGCAGGAGCTTCCGCGTCCAGAGAAAGCACTCCTTGTCCGTGACCTGGTGCACGTCGTCGACGTACTTGAAATCCATCGTGCCCGGAAAAATGTCCTCGCCGATCCCCTCGACCACGTAGGGCTTCGCCGTCCCGATTTTCCCCGTGTGGAAGTACTCGTAGTAGAGCGACCCGACCGGGTCGGCGCCGATGACGCGCACCTTCGGGCTCTTCTCCTTGAGGAAGCGGCTGATGCCACAGATCGTGCCGCCCGTCCCCATCCCCGCAACGAAATGTGTGACCTTGCCGCCGCTGTCCTCCCAGATCTCCGGGCCGGTCGTGCGGTAGTGGGCCTCGGGATTCATCGGATTGTCGTACTGGTTGGGGTAATAGGAGTTCGGAATCTCCTTCGCGAGTTTCTTCGCGACCGCGTAATAGCTCCTCGGGTCGTCCGGGGCGACCGCCGTGGGACAGACGATCACTTCGGCTCCGAGCGCCTTGAGCAGGTTGATCTTCTCGCGCGACTGCTTGTCGGTGATCGTGAAGATCAGCTTGTAGCCCCGGATCGCGGCCACCAGGGCAAGCCCCATCCCGGTGTTGCCGCTCGTGCCCTCGATGATCGTCCCGCCGGGCTTCAACCACCCCCGCCGTTCGGCCTCGTCGATCATCGTGGTCCCGATGCGGTCCTTCACGCTCCCGCCGGGATTCAGGTAGTCGGCTTTGACGTAGATCTCCGGCTTGAGGCCCGCGGCGAGCCGGTTCAGTTTGATGAGCGGGGTCCGGCCGACGGCTTCGAGAACGTTGTTGCATCTCATGGGACGCTCACACGCGACGGGAGGTTTCGCGTCTAACCTATAGCTCCCGTGGACGATGGTCAACATGTGAGAGGTCCAATGTTCAAAGTTCGATGTTCGATGTCGCCCGAGATTGGATCTTGGCCGCAGGACTTTGGACCCCTATAATTGGAGTCTCATGTCTCGCTGGATTCTCTGGGCGCTGTGCCTTGGGTCCCCGATGGCGCCATGGTCTCAGGACCGGGGCCGCATCACCATCACCACGCTCGACCGCACCTTCGCGGCCAAGAGAATCGAGATCCGCGCGGGCGCCGACGGGCTCATCCTCGCGGCGACCGAGGAATCCGACGCCGTGTCCGCCATCCCGGGCATCGACGTCGTCGAGGTCGGTTTCGCGCCCGTGACGCCCCGCCCTTCTCCGGGCCCGGACGACGTTGAAATCGTGCTGAGAACGGGCGACCGGATCGTGGGGACGCTCGGCGAGGCGCAGGGCGAGGCGGTGCGGGTGGCCTCGGCCTCGCTGGGAACGACCTCGGTTCCCTTCACGAGGATCGACCAGGTCCGCTTTCTCGCGCGGCGGGCGGAGTGGCCGAAGGCGTCCGGCCAGATCAAGGACGACACTCTGTACACGGCGAGCGGCGACCGTCCGACCGGCGCCATTCGTTCCCTGGGGCGCGGCGAGATCGTCTACTTTCACACGCGGAGGGGCCGGGAAGCCAGGCTTGCCACCAAGGATGCCGTGGCCGCGAGTTTCGTGCCCGTTCCGCCCGACCCGAAAGCGCCGCCCGCCACACTGTACGCCATCGTCCAGCTCACCGACGGCAGCGAGCTGCGCGGCGTGCCGAAATCGTACGGGAACGGCGGACTCGTCTTCACCGACCTGTACGACGTGGAGCGGACCGTTCCCGCCGCCGGAGTCGCCGGCCTCTACTTCAAGAACGGGCGCGTCATCTACCTCTCGGACCTCATCCCCTCCAAGGTCGAGGAAAACGCGAACTATATCCGGATGCCGGAGCCGCTGCCGGGCGACCTCTCGTACCCGTACCAGCGGGACGCCGGCGCGGGCGATGGAGGACGTCTCCTGATCCGCGGCAAGGAATTCCGGAAGGGTCTCGGCGTC
>DATHFI010000241.1:0-2761 GCA_035490275.1 Planctomycetota bacterium | reverse complement strand
GTGCCCTATGCCGCCACCAAGGGTGGAGCGCGGACCATGGCGCAGGAGGTGCGAACCGAGGCCGGATGCTTGGCGCCGTGGAGGTCGTGGGAGGTCCAGCTCTACGCCGTGAAGCCCCAGCTCGCTTACTACCTCGACACCGGCGCCCAGCCCCGCCGCGCGGGCGAGGAGGAACTCGGCGCGCTGGTGGCGAGGGTTCGCGACCACCCGCGCACGATCGTGGTGACCCGCAACCGGTTTCTCAAGGACCTCGAGCCTCTCATGACCCGCTCGCGGATCGTGCGGGAACGCTCCATGCTTCCCTGGTCGCTGGGCGAGTTCCGGTCGGACCTTGAAGGGATGGTGGCCCTGCTTCCCAACGTGCTCCCACCGGAAGGACCCGCCAAGTCGGAGTCCGATCGACCGGCCGATGGAAAGCGTCGCTGAGGCCCGATGACCGTGGATCCGATCATGCCCGGCATCGCCGCGCCTCCCGCCCCGACGCCGCCGCCGGCGGATTCACGGGTCCAGATCGCGACCTTCGTGGCCGCGTTGCTCGCGATCCGGTGCGCGCTGGCCGCGATGATCGAACCCACCACCGTCGAGTGCTATTACTGGCTGTACGGCAACCATCCCCAGCTCGGCTACTTCGATCACCCGGGGGTCGTGGGCTGGACGATCTGGCTGTCGCGGACCCTCTTCGGCGACGGGGCGCTCGGGTTCAGGGTCGTGTCGATCCTCCTGGGCGGACTCACGATCTGGCTCTCATTCCTGGCGGGCCGGCGGCTGTACGGGGAGCGGGCGGGCCGACGGGCCGCGATCCTCGCGGGTCTCGCGCCGCTTTTATTTCTACTCGAAACGAGGGCGATGCCCGACGGGCCGCTGCTGTGCTTCTGGGCCGCGACGGTGTGGGCCCTGGCGCACGCCTTGTCCGGGGATCGCCCCGCCTGGTGGATGGCCGCCGGGCTCTTCGCGGGCCTCGCGATGGATTCCAAGTACCAGGGGATTTTCCTTCCGCTGGGCGTCCTGGGATTTCTCGCCTTCAGTCCGGATCATCGAGGATGGCTCCGGCGCCGGGAGCCGTACCTCGCCGCGGTGCTGGCGCTTCTCGCCTTCGCTCCGACGCTGGCCTGGAACGCGCGGAACGGATGGCAATCGCTCGCCTTCCAGGGGATCGAGCGCCTCGAGGCGCGCCCGGGACAATCCTGGAAGCGGTTCTGGGGATTTCCCGTCAGCCATCTCCTCCTGATCACGCCGGTGGTTTGCGCGGCGGCGTGGGGATCCGGGGTCGTCGCCCTTCGGCGATGGCGATCGGTCCGGTGGCAGGACCGGCTCATGGTTTCGATGGGTCTCCCGATCCTGTTATTTTTTCTGGCCGTCGTATTCGTCCGGCCCGTGAAGGATCATTGGGCGGCCGCCGGATACCTGGCGCTGCTCCTCCTGGCCTCCGCCTCGCCGCGATGGGAGTCGGGCTGGAGCCGCCGCCTGCTGGTCGCGACGGTGGCCGTGCTCGGCGTCGGGTCGTTGGCGCTCCCAGTCGTCGTGCCGTTCCTGCCCGGAGATTTTGTCCACGGATGGCGCGGCCTGGCGGAGGAAGTGCGCCGGCATGAGCCCGCGTTCGTCCTGGCTCCCGAATACACCGTGGCCTCCGCGATGGCCTACCAGGCACGGCCGATTCCCGCCTGCGACTACACGGCGGTCGGTCTCCCCGGCCGCGCTTTCGCCGGATGGTGGCGGGCCGAGGAGTTCGCGGGGAAGACGGCGGTGATCGTGCTGGAGACGGCGCACTATTCCCGGGACGTGGAGCCACTCAAGGGCGCGTTCGACGTCCTCGAGGGTCCTTACGAAGTGGTGCTCCAACGGACCGGCGGGAAGCCCACTTCCTGGTCGCTCCTGGTCGGGCGCGGGTACCACCCGGAAGCGGCCGCCGCGAGCGCAGATCGTCCGCTCCGAAGGCGGCCCTGAGAATGGCAATGCCGCTGAAGGACCGGCCGGCCGCGCAAGTGCTCTTCTTTGCGGGCGCCATCACGCTGATCCGGTTCGCGGTCGCCGCGGGCCTGGAGCCCAGCACGCTCGAGGCTTACTACTGGGAGTACGCCCAGCACCCCTCGCTCTCCTACCTCGATCACCCCGGCATGATCGGCTGGATGATCTGGCTCTCCACCGCGCTCTTCGGCGACGGAATGCTGGGGATGCGCGTGATCCCGATCCTGGCCGGCGGGGGCGCGATCTGGATGGCTTTCCTGGCCGGCCGTCGGCTGTACGGCGAGACCGCGGGTCGACTCGCCGCGCTGCTCGTGGGCGTGCTGCCGATGACCTTCGAGTTCGGAGCCCGGGCGACTCCCGACGCTCCGCTCCTGCTTTTCTGGATGGGGACCATCTGGGCATTGTCTCGGGCGCTGTCGGAGGAGTCCCACGGCGGGTGGATCCTCGCGGGAGTGTTCCTAGGCCTGGCGATGCTGTCGAAGTATCACGCCTTTTTCATCCCCCTGGGAATGGCCGGGTTTCTTCTCTTCAGTCCGGAGCATCGCCGGTGGCTCCGCCGCAGGGAACCGTGGTGCGGCCTGTTGGTTGCCGTCGCACTCTTCACGCCCGTGATCGTCTGGAACGCGACCCACGAATGGCGGTCGCTGGCCTACCAGTTGGTGGGACGATTTGCCGAGGACCACGGACAGACGGCCAAGCATCTGCGCGAATTCTGGCGCGATCAGCTACTGCTGGCGACGCCGGTCGTCGGGATCTGGGCCTGGGGCGCGGGCCTCTACGCCCTGCGGCGGTGGAA
>DATHFI010000240.1:0-4240 GCA_035490275.1 Planctomycetota bacterium | reverse complement strand
TCCGACCTCCTGCAGGATTTCGCCCGGACCCTTTTCGATTTCCCCGGGGTCTACTCGCTCTCCGACCTCAAGACCGCGCTCGGCCCGGAGCTGCGCCGCGCCGTCGGCGAGTACGCCAGGAAGCGCACGGGGTCGGAGCTCCACAAGCGGGACCACCGCGAGTTCTTCGACGCCTCCGTGCGGCCCGACCTCGAGCGCGTCCTCTTCGGCACGGGCGTCGCGCTCCGGAAGTTCGGCGACGTCACCTTCGAGTCGGCGGAATACGCCCAGCTCGTGGCCGCCGAGGCGCGGCGGTCCGAGGACCAGCGGCGGCGCGTCGAGCTCCAGGACCGGCGCGAGGAGCGCGTGCGCCGCCTCGCGGGCTTCCTCCAGGAGCAGTCGATGCGTGACCTGCTCGAGAAGATCCCCGACCCGAGGGCCAAGGGGCTCCTCTACGCCAAGCTCATGGAGGACGACACGCTCCACCTCGATCCGCGCGAGCTGGCCCAGCGGCTCGCCTCGGGAGGGAACGACATCTCCGAGCTTCTCTTCAAGACGCTCGAGAACCTGCTCGCCTCGTCGGCCGGGGTCGGCACCGAGGAGATCGCCGCGGAAACGGCGGGGCGCGTCTACGGCGCCGCGGGAACGAAGATCCTCGAGATCGATCCCAAGGATCCCCAGGCGCGGCCGCGGGAATACAACTTCAAGGACCCGATCCGGAGCGTGCGCGCCTTCGACGGCTCCACCGGCCCGACGCTCCTCGTCGGCTGCAAGCGGTCGGTCCACGTGCTGACCCTCGCCCGCGAGCTCGATTGCCTCGAGTATCCCTTCCCCGGGGACTCGCGTCCGCGCGGCGGCGTCAACGCGGTCGCGACCTCGGAAGGGGCGATCTTCGCGACGCACTCCGAGTTCGGCCTCCTCCGCTGGGATCGCCTCCGGCCCGGCACGCCGGGCGATCTCCTGTACGAGGCCCTGACGTCGGGCAAGAAGACCACGCGCGGCGCGCTCGTCGCCGGCGACCGCCTCGTCTTCGCGGCCGGCGATCGGGTGTATTCCACCGCCCTGACCGGGAACGGGTCGCCCGTCGCCTTCGACTCCGGGCTCGACAGCGGCGTCACCGTGCTCGCCTCGGGCGGCGGAAGCCTCTACGCGGGGACCGAGGGGGGCGCCGTGGTGGCGTGGCGGCTCGACGAACCCGAACGCGCGACGGTGCTCGTCCGCCGGCGCGAGCCGATCGTGAGCCTCAAGCTTGCGCGCATCGGATCGCTCCCCCACCTGCTCTACAGCGCGCGGGACCTCGCCGTGAAAGCGCGGGTCCTCGGCCAGACGCTCGAGACTTCCTACGAGGCGGGCGGCCGCGGCGTCGGACTCGTCGACGCCACGAGCGATCTCGTCTGCGCGGCGGACGCCTCGGGCCACCGGTTGATGCTCTGGCGGGCTGCCACTCCGGCCCGGCCCTTTGCCGAAATCGACCTGCGGAAGTACGCGGAAAAACCGGTGCTCGACCTGGGCATGATGAAGTCGCCGGCCGAAGAGCCGGTTCGGGCGACCTCATGACGATGCGCGTCCAGGCCCCGCAGAGGCCGGCCGCCCTCTCGAGGGCGGAGGCGCTCGTCGCGGAGGAGCAGTTCTTCGAGCGGCTGCGGGCGCGGCTGAACGCGCTCCAGGGAATTTTCAATCCCCTCGAGGGCCGGATGTACGACGCGTCGGCGCGACATCGGACGACGCGGTCGCTGGAGGACCGCGCGGCGGAGGTCAAGGCCGCGATCAAGCGGCTCGCCGAGCGCGACCTGATGAAGGTCTACGAGGAGATGCCCAAGGGGATCGTCGAGACGACGGGGATCTCCCACAAGGAGCTGCTCGGGCCCCGGAGCGTGAAGGTCGTGGTCGCCGGAGCGAGCTTCAGCCCCGCCGACGACCTCATCCGCGAGGGGCGCTCGGGGCGGTCGATCGGCGCCGAAGAGCTGGCGCGCATGCGCGACCGGATCGTGACGCATCCCGAGGTCTTCCACTACATCGGGGCCTTCGCGACGACCTCGTGGGACCCCGGCTGCCGCGCCGTCCTGACCGGGCCCAACTATCTCGTGGCCCTCGTGGACCGCGTCGAGAGCGCCTGGCGGACTTTCTACTCGCCCGACACGCGCTGGCGCGGTGCCGCGCGCGTCTTCGACCTCACGAGCGAGGAGGAGAAAATCGAGGCGGTCCAGCGGCTCGTCCGGCGTCGGCCCTTCGCGCTCCTCATGGACGAGCTGACCGAGGACTACGTCTTCGAGGAGCTCGGATACTCGATCCCGATCATCCGCGAGGCGTTCGAGCGCGTCGCGGCGGAGGACCGTTTCGTCCGTTTCGACACGGGAACCCGCCCCTTCCGACTGGTGCGCGTTTATGGCTAGAGGAACCATGCTGGACAAGATCCGCAAGCTGCTCGGCGTGAAGGACATCCCCGAGGAGGTCACGCCGCTCTACCGGGGCGCCCGCAGCGAGCGGGAGGCCCTGGCGCTCCTCAAAGAGGCGCGCCGCCGCGACGAACAGCGTCGCCGCCGCGCCATCCAGGACCTCGAGGTTTTCGGGTCGATGGAGGAGGAGCTCCTCGAGGAGGGCAAGGGCGAGGTGAGCGAGAGCCGCCGGCTCATGCTCGCGCGCCGGATCAAGGAGATCCGCGGCAAGGTCGAGGAGCTCAACGGCCGCATCGAGAACATCTACAACAAGCGCATCGCCATCTTCAACGAGCACATCGGGTCGCTCGAGACCGTCCTCGAGCTGACGACCGAGGAGCTGCCCGACAAGAAGACGATGGAGGAGATGGCGATCCGGGCGCGGGAGCTTCTCGAGAACCTCGAGAAGTCGAAGGAGCTCGCGCAGGGGATCGCGCAGACCCAGGAGCCTCCGCAGCCCGACGAGGAGGAGAAGAAGATCCTCCGGGAGATGGAACGGCGCGCCGACCTCGACCTCGAGAAGGCGGAGATCGAAAAGCTGGGCCCGGAAACCGAAAAGCCGGAAACGCCCGAAGCGGAGCCGAAGTCGAAGGAGCGGAAGTCAGAAACCCCGGAGCCGGAGGATAAGCCCGAAATTGAATTTGAAGATTGACGGGAGCGAAACGATGGGCCGCTTCCGGTTCCCGGATCCCAGCGCCCAGCTTCCGAAGTTTCAAGCTTCGAGCCCGAAGGAGACGAGATGTCGATAATCGAAAAGATCTTCCGGAGGCGGAAGCGCCTTACGGACCTCCCGCTGGAAGAGCTCCGGGTCGAGGAGAAACGCCTCGAGATCCGCGAGAACCAGCACATCAACCAGGTCGACAAGCTGGAAAAGCAGCGGGAGGACATCTTCAACCAGGGCTCGAAGACGAAGTCCCCGGCCCGCCGGCGCATCTACGCGCGGCGGTTCAACGAGATCGCCCAGCGCGTCTCGATCGTGGAGCGCGATCTCTCGCGGGTCGTGAAGGAGCTGATGACGCTGAACCGCATCCGGGTCATCCTCGAACGCCAGCGGCAGGTCCCGGGATCGAAGAACCTGCTCGCGAATCTCTCGGACGAGGACCTGGGCAAGATCACCACGCTCCTCGAGGACGACCGGATCGGCGAAGAGGTCTACCTCTCGAAGCTCGATCTCGTCCTCGGAGTCGTCAACGATCCGGCCTACGAGACCCAGGACATCGGCCACGAGGGGATGGAGGTCCTGAAGACCTGGGAGGCGATGGACGAGGGCGAGCTCGACTTCGACCAGGGCCTCAAGGAGGCCTCCGATACGCGCGAACCCAGCGGCCGCAAGGAGCGCAAGGAGCGGGAGAAGAACGAAGAGGAGCAGGCGGAGCCGAACTGAGAACTGATGACCGATGACGGATGACGGATGACCGAAGACACTGAAATCTGTAGTCAGAAGTCTGGAGTCTGCGACGGAGACTGAAATGAACCTGGACATCAAGAGCTGGTTTCGCAGGCGGAAAGAGCTCTCGCTGGTTGAGGTCAAGCGCGAGGAAATCAAGCTCGGCATCCGCGAGAACCAGACGATCACGAAGCTGGAGAAGCTCGAGAAGGAGCGCGAGGAGATCTTCGCCAAGGGCTCGAAGATCAAGTCCCCCTCGCGGCGCCGCCAGCTCGCCCGCCTCTACGACGTCAAGTCGGGCGGCGTGAAGATGCTGGAGCGCGAGCTGAACGTCCTGTCGAAGGAGCTGACGACGATCTCGGCCCTCAAGGTGGCCCTCGAGCGGCGGGAGTCGGCGAAGGAAGGGATCGGCCACCTCCTCAACCGGGTGGACGAGGCC
>DATHFI010000239.1:0-4598 GCA_035490275.1 Planctomycetota bacterium | reverse complement strand
AACTCGCGGGTCACACCGCGGCCGCCCTGGCGGCTGAGGGAGCGAAAGTCGTTTCGAAAATCTTTGAGAACCGCGGCCTCAAGTTCCTCCAGGCGGTGGCGAATGATCTCGTCGCGGCGCCCGGCCGGGTGGCGGTGCTCGGCGGGACAGGCGAAACGTCGTCGCTCGTTCTCGCGCGCAGCAAGGACCTCGCCCTCGACCTGAAGCCGATTGCGGCCGAGGCTTTCGCTCATGTCCAAGGGCGAGGCGGCGGCTCCCCCTTCTTCCAGCAAGGCGGAGGTCCGGGGAAAGATGTCGCGGGGGCCGTTCGCTTGGCGTTGTCGAAGCTCGCGTGATGAAGTCGCTCCGGGTGCTGCCCCTTCTTGTCGTCGCGGCCTGCGCGGCGCGGCCGGTGCTGCCGACCTCAGGTCCTTACGCCATCAATCTGGAGAGCTACTCCCCGGAGGACCAGGTCAAGCTTCGCTCCGTCTTCGACGCGCCGACCGCAATGGTGGAGCTGGCCGAGACGCGCGTCGAGACCCGCACGCCGCTCTACACGTTCCTGCTCGGCGACCTCGCCTTCACCGCCGGGGTGCTGCGCGCGCAGGGCCGGGCTGCGTACAAGATCTGGCGGGAGGAGGGCGATCCGTCGGACCAGGTGCGGTTCGACGACACGACGGGGATCCGGCAGGTCGTTCAACTCCTGCGAAGAGAACCGGGGCGCTGGGTGTTCTTTTCGAAGGGGACGTACGACCTCGGGCTCTTCACGGTGTTCGGCGAGACCGCCTTCATCGTGCTCTTCGAGGAACGCGAGGGCGCCCTCTGGACTCAGGCGCGCGTCTATGCGAAAGTGGAGGGCGTCGTCCTCGAGCAGGGGGCCCGGATCCTGGGCCTGGTCGAGGGCCTGATCCGGCGGAAGGCGTTCGTCTTCATCGAGGCGGCGAGTTCGGTGGCGGCGAGAGCCGCCGCGGACCCGTGGCACCTCTACGCGGACGTGAAGGGGTCGAAGGAAGTCGATCCCGCGACGCTGGAGGAATTCAAGCGGCGTTTTTGTCAATGAAGTGAGATTGCAGATTGCAGATTGCCGATTTCGGGTGGAATAAGAACCGGTAATCCGTAATCGGCAATCCGTAATCTGGTCTTTTACAAGCGGGCGATGTCGGCGCGGGGGCCGGGACGGTCGCGGTGTCGCTTCGGCGGCTCCGAGGAAAGTCCGGGCTCCGCAGGGCGGGATGGTTCTTAACGAGAACCCGGCGGGTCAAACCGTCGAGGGAAAGTGCCACAGAGAACATACCCCCGATGGCCCTGGCAACAGGGATCAGGGAAGGGTGAAAAGGTGCGGTAAGAGCGCACCGCGCCCCCGGCGACGGGGGCGGCAGGGTAAACCCCATCCGGAGAAAGTCCAAATAGATGTGTCTCATCCCCGAAAGGGGAAGGCGGCCGGCCCGGCCGCGCGGCTCCTAACGGGGCCCGGGCGCATGGGTAGGACGTTCGAGGCCGCGCGCGAGCGCGGTCCCAGACAGATGACCGTCATCCGTCGAAAGACGGGGACAAGACCCGGCTTACAAGGCCCCCGCGCCGAAATCACCCAATTGAGAGCGCCATGAAACTCGTTCCGATTCTTATCCTGATCTTCACCGCCTCCCCGGCGCGGGCCCAGGACGATCTCGCGGGCCGTCTGAAGAAGCGCGTCGCGCGCGAACTGAAGCAGGCGCTCGAGGAAACGCGCGCCGATCTCCGCGCGCTCACGCTCCGCGAACTGTCAAACGCGGGGGTCGGCCGGCCGGCCAAGCCCGACAAGGAGCTTCGGTTCGATCTCAGTCTCAAGCGATTCATCGAGAAGCTCCCGGACAACGGCCAGGAGGGCCGGCTGAAGAAATACCTCAAGACCGAGGAGGGGAAGCGGATGGCGGCCGACCTCTTCGCCCAGTCCGGGTACGACACCCTGGACGAGGCGGTCGACCACTATTTTGAAGCCGACCAGGACGGCAAGCTCCGGATCCGCGAGGAGCTCGAGGAGGGGCTCGAGCAGCTTCTCCAGCAGGTGGCGCCCGAGGCGCCGAAGCCCGAGAAGCCCGCGCCTTCGCGCGAGAAAAAGACGTTCCTCGGATTCAAGCCCGATCCGCTCACCGACGCGGAGCGGAGAGAGCTCGGAATCGCCGCGCCCAAGGGCGTCAAATCCTGGGAGATCGTCGACGGTTCTCCCGCGGAAAAGGCGGGCCTGGAAACGGGCGACGTGCTCCTCTCCATCGGCGGGAAGGAGCTGACGGCGACGAACGTAGACGAAGTGATGGGGTCGTTCAAGCCGGGCGCCGAAGTCGAGGTCGTCTATTTCCGGGGCCGGGCGAAGCGCTCCGTGAAAGTGGTCCTGGGTTCGCGTTAGACGGAAGATCGGATGAAACTCGCGGTGTGGATCACGGCGGTCGCGGCGCTCTTCCTGTCGGCGATGCCGGCCCGGGCGCAGGAGGACAAGGAAGCGCTCAAGAAGAAGATCCTCGAGGAGGTCGAGAAGAAGCTCAAGGAGGAGGAAGCGCGGATCCTCGAGGAGATCTCGAAGCTCATCGACGAGCAGATCGCCAAGGCGCGGTCGAAGAAGCCCGACGCGCCCGCTCCGGCCCCGGCTCCCGCGCCGGGGAAGCGGCCGTTCTTCGGAGTCCGGCCCGACCAGGAACAGCCGGGCGACGATGATTTCAAGGCGTGGAAGGTCGACGGCGGCGTCCGCATCACGGTCCTCGACGACGGGCCCGCCGTCAAGGCCGGCCTCCAGGACGGCGACGTCATCGTCGAGTTCGAGGGAACCAAGGTGACGGAGATGGCGGAGCTTCAGCAGGCGATCCTGAAGAAGAAGGTCGGCGACAAGGTGAAGGTGAAGATCATCCGCGGCAAGGAGACCAAGGAGATCACGGTCACGCTGGCAACCCGGCCCGACGACTCCACCCCGGCCCCCGCTCCCGAGCCCCCGAAGGAAAAGGCGAAGGAGCCGAAGGAGACGCCGAAAGAGGAAGCGCGGCCGGGCCTCCTGGGCATCCGACCCGGGTCGCCCACGGGCAAGGGGATGGCCATCGACAGCATCGTCGACGGGAGCCCCGCGGCGAAGGCGGGCCTGCGCGCCGGCGACGTCGTCGTGAAGCTCGGCGACACCCCGATCTGGAAGGAATCCGACCTCGAGACCTTCATGAAGACGTCGAAGGCGGGGCAGGAAATTGAAGTTACTTACACACGGAACGGCGAAGAAAAGAAAATCAAGGTCACCCTGGCCGAACGGTGACACGGAGAGCTTCCAGGTTCCCGATCCCCGATCCCCGTTTCCAGTTTCAGAAGCTGAAAGCTTCGAGCTTCTGAAGCGGGGTACGGGTAACGGGGAACGGGAAGCTATACCAGCGCCAAAATCCCGCGAACCTTTCACCCGATCCTGTTACCAAATCTTCGGGAAAGTTTTCGGTTACTTTCGGGCCCCCGTAGTCGTCTATCTAGAAGAAACCCCCAGCTATAGGCGCGCCCCGATGCCGGACCCGCGGGAAGTGGAGCTCATCCAGCGCTGCCAGAAGGGCAGCGATGAGGCGTTCCGCGAACTTTTCGACCGCTACCAGCGGCGGACGTACTGGATCGCCCACAACATGCTCTCCAACTACGACGTCGCCCAGGACATCTCCCAGGAGGCGTTCCTGCGCGTCTTCCGGAACATCGGGCGCTTCGACACGAAGAAGAACTTCTACACCTGGCTCTACCAGATCGTCGTCAACCTCTGCATCGACCACATGAGGCGCGCCTCCCACAACCGCTCCACGGATCTCGAGGAGGTGGGGGGGATCCCCGACGAGCGGCGCGATCCCCACGAGACCACGGGCCGGACCGAGCTTCGCGCCCGGGTCCAGAAGGCGCTCGACCGCCTCCCGCCCAAGTACAAGGCGGTCCTGACCCTCCGCGACATCCAGGGCTTCAACTGCGAGGAGATCGCGGAGATCGTCGGCGCGACCAACGCCACGGTGCGGTGGAGGCTCCATCGCGCCCGCAAGCTCTTCCGCGCCGCGTGGGACGGCAAGACCGTCGAAGCCGTTCGTGATGACGAAGGCGATGAGCTGGTGTGAATCGCACTGGCCAGACTTCAGACATCAGACTTCGGACTTCAGAGGTTCTCAGTAAATTACACATACACCGTGAACTTCTGAAGTCTGATGTCTGAAGTCTGAGGACTGTCCCTGCACAGGTGCTAACGTGAACCCTCGTTGACCGTAGTATCTGTGCGCTTGGAGAAACACGGGATGAACTGTGACGCGGTTCGGGACCTGATCGTTTCGGGGGCGGGCGGCGAAGCGACCGACCACGAGCGGATCGCGATCGAGTCGCACGTCGCGGTCTGCACCGAGTGCTCGCGCGAGCTGGCCGAGGTCCGCGGACTCCTGGCCAACCTGGCGCTCCTGCGGGAAGGCGACGCGCCGGCCGGCACGGCCGAGCGCATCTGGCAGGGCGTGCGCGGCGCGGTCCCCGGTCCCCGTCGATCGGTCTTCCTGGCGTGGACCCTTCGCGCCGCGGCCCTCCTCGTCCTCGGCGTTTCCGTCGGGTACTCCACCACGTCGATCCTCCGCCATCCGAGTCACCAGTCGATCAAGATGGAGGAC
>DATHFI010000238.1:0-2925 GCA_035490275.1 Planctomycetota bacterium | reverse complement strand
GACCGAGGCCACCGCCTGGGGCTGGCCGACGATGCGCGAGGCCAGCTGGTCGCCGATCGTGCGGAGGCTCTCGAGCGATTTCCGGGCCGAGGGCGCCACGTGATTCAGCAGGTGGAGTTCCGGCTGCGGGCTGTCTGAGACCGGGATTGAAACGGCGCGCAGGTCGAGGCCGGGATTCGCCTCGACGCAGAGCGCGTAGAGCCGTTCCTCGAGGCCGATCCGCTCGGGGACGTCGGCATCGGGGCGGACCCTGGAGAGGACGGTCTCGGTATAGTTGACGACGCACGCGTTGACCACGAGGTCGACGAAGGCGCGGCGGTTCGCGATGCGGGTGTCCTGGAGGAGTCGGGCCGCCTCAGGCGCGGTGAAGATGCGGATCTTCACGAAGGCGTCGATCGGCTCGAAGTACTTCAGGACCGCGTTGGGCTCCATCCGATTCATGCGGGTCTCCTACAAGCCTTCCCCCGCGACCACCCCACCATCCCCATATATTATATCGACGCCGGGAGCCGGAATGATCACCTTATGGCGTCAAAACTATCTTCCCGAAGGCCTTCCGCGCCTCGATCCGCCGGTGGGCCTCCGCGGCGTCCTTGAGGGGCATGACGCTGTCGATCACGGGCGTGAGCTTGCCCTGGAAGAGACAGCGCATCGCCGCCGCGAACTCGGCGTTGTTCCCCATCGTGCATCCGAGGATCTGGAGCTGCCGGAAGAAGATGTGGCGGAGGTCTTCCGCGGGGTCGTAACCCGTCGTGGCCCCGCAGGTCACGATCCGTCCGCCGCGCTTCGCGCAGAGCAGGCTCTGGAGCCAGGTCGCCTTGCCGACGGAGTCGACGACGATCTCGACTCCGCGCTTGGCGGTCGCCTCGCGCACCCGCTTCACCACGTCTTCGTGCGAAGAATTCACCACCACGTCGGCGCCGAGTTTCGAGGCCTTCGCACACTTCTCGTCGGTTGAAGCGGTCGCGATCACGCGCGCGCCGAAGAGCCTCGCGATGCCGAGGCACGTGGTCCCGATCCCGCCGCCCACGCCGTGGATGAGGACCCAATCGCCCGCCTTCACCTGGCCGCGCGTCACCATCATCCGCCACGAGGTCAGGAAGACGAGCGGCGCGGCGGCCGCGGTCTCGAAGGAGAGCGAGTCGGGTATCGCCACCAAAGCCGTCGCCGGCACGGCTACGAGTTCGCACTGCACGCCGTCCTCGTGCTCGCCCCGGATCCGGTAATCGAGGCAGAGGCTCATGTCGCCCTGGCCGCAGTACTCGCAGACTCCGCACGAGGTCGCGGGATTCAAGAGAACGCGCTGGCCCGGCTTCATCGTCGTCACGCCGGAACTGACGCTCCGGACGATTCCCGCGGCGTCGCCGCCGGGGATGCGCGGGAGCTTGATCGGGAAGGTCGGGATCCCTTTCCGGAGCCAGATGTCGAGGTGGTTGACCGCGGCGGCCTTCACGTCGAGGAGGATCTCTCCCGGCCCCGGGACCGGGTCGGGGACCTCCTCGTATTTCAGGACCTCGGGACCGCCGTGCTCGTGGTAGCGGATGGCTTTCATGGAGATATCAAAACGATATCAAAATGCTATCAGAATGATATTAAGGCGCCCCGGCGCGGAAGCGCAGCTTGCGGATCTCGTCCATGATCCCCCGGACCTCGTCGTCCGACGTGTAGAAGTGGGGGGAGATCCGGATTCCGCTCCCGGGCCGCCAGTCCACCAGGAAGTCGCGCCGGAGCAGGGCGTCGTGCACGCGCTCCGAGCCCCGGAAATCGACGCACACCATGCCACCGCGGCGCTCGGGGTCACGCGGGGTGTTGACCTTGAGACCGAGGTCGTCCGCCAGCTCCACGAGCATCGCGACCTGCCGCTTCGACTTCGCGCGGATGCGGTCCACGCCGATCTTCCGGACATGCTCGCGCCCCGGGGCGCTCGAGTACAGGGCCGGCACCGAGGGCGTCCCGCCCATGTACCGCATCGCATCCTTCCGGTAGCGGATCCGGTCGAGCTCGAAGGCGAAGGGCTCCTCGTGCGAGAACCACCCGCACAGGCGCGGCTCGAACTTCGTGAGGAGATCCTTTCGGATGTAGCAGTACGCCGCGCCGGGCCCGCCGCAGAGCCACTTGACGGAGCCACCCGTGAAGAAGTCGGCGCCGAGATCGACGACATCCACGGGCACCGTGCCGACCGCCTGGTAAGCGTCGACCACGGCGAGCGCGCCTTTCTCGTGCGCGGCCCGGATGATCGCCTTGGCGTCCTGGAGGTAGCCGCTCCGGAAGAGGACGAGCTCGATGATCACGACGGCCGTCCGCTCGTCGATCGCCTCGATGAATTTCTGGGTGTCGATCGTGATCCGGTCGTCCGACGTGACGAGGTCGAGCTTCGCCCCGAGGCGCTCGTGCTCCTTCCAGACGTAGTGGACGCTCGGGAAATTCATGTCGGTCGAAAGGACTCGATTGCGGGTGGATGGAAAATCGAGGCACGAGGCGATGATGCCCATCCACGTCGAGACGTTCTGGTGCATCGTCACGGTGCCCGGGGGAGCCCCGATGAGCGCGCCGATCTCATCGCCGGCCTTGGACACCATGGGGAGCCATTCGTGCCAGGCCTCGATGCTCTCGCCGGCCCAGCGGCGGGTGAATTCCTCGAGGGCGTCGACGGCTTTTTGAGGCATCGCCCCGAGCGAATGGCTGATGAAATGTGTCTTTTTCGAAAGCGTCGGGAAGTGTCGGCGCAGATTGATGAGGGGGGTCTCGGACGGCTTCGCGGCGCGGGTCGAGGCCATTCACAGCTCCGATCGGGCGGCCCAGAGGACCGGAAAGAACCGTTTCGACAGGGTTCGCTGAAGGTACTCGACGCCCATCGTCCCCATGGGGCCGGCCTTGCCGGCGAACGAATACTCGACCGCCTTCTGCCCGGTGCCCGCCTTCATG
>DATHFI010000237.1:0-8357 GCA_035490275.1 Planctomycetota bacterium | reverse complement strand
ACTCGACGGCAACGGAGCGGCGCCATGAACCCGTGGATGGAGGAGGAAGTCCAGGGACGCGCCTACGACGGGCGCCTCATGCGCCGGTTTCTCGGATTCCTCCGTCCGCACCTCGGCTGGGTGGCCCTGGCGTTCCTCCTCGTCGCGGCCCGGGTCGGTTGCGATCTCATCACCGCGCCGATCCTGAAATCGACCGTCGACGGCCCCATCGCCCAAGGTCATTTCGATGACCTTCTCAAGATGTGCGGCCTCTTCGCCGCGGCCGTCGTCGGCATGGCGATCTTCGAGTTCCTCGAGCTCCTCGTGACGAACCTGGTGGGACAGCGCCTCATCTTCGACCTTCGGCTCAAGGTCTTCTCGCACCTCCAGCGGCTGCCGCTGTCGTTCCACGACAAGAATCCCGTCGGCCGCCTCCTGATCCGGGTCACGAACGACGTCGAGAATCTCAACGAGCTCTTCACCTCGGGCCTCGTCGCCTTCGTCGCCGACATCCTGCTGATCGTCGGAGTGCTGGCGATGATGTTCGCACTCTCCTGGAAACTCGCGCTCGCCACGCTCGCCCCCGCGCCGCTGACCCTCATCGCCGTCCTGATATTCCGGAATGTCGCGCGGAATCAGTACCGCGACCTCCGGATCAAGATCGCGCGCCTCAACGCGTTCCTGAACGAGAGCGTGAATGGCATGCGCACGGTCCAGATCTTCACGCGGGAGAAGACCTGGCTCGACCGGTTCCGCAGGCTGGGGGACGACTACCGGACCTCCTCCAACCGCTCCGTCGTGACGTACTCCGTATTCTTCCCCATCGTGGACTTGATGGCCGCCGTGTCGGGAGCGATCCTCCTGGCCTATGGCGGGATCTCCATCCTGAACGGGACGCTCTCCTTCGGCGCGTTCCTCGCCTTCTGGTACCTCGCGCAGAAGTTCTTCTTCCCGGTGCGCGACCTCTCGGAAAAGTACAACATCCTCCAGGCGGCGATGGCGTCGAGCGAGCGCCTCTTCCAACTGCTCGACACGCCCGAGGAGTCGACGCCCGCGTCGGCCGTGGCGCCCCCCGCATCCACCGGGGAGATCGCTTTCGAGCACGTGAGCTTCAGCTACGACGGCGTCACCCCGGTCCTGCAGGATCTCTCGTTCGTCGTCCGTCCCGGCGAGCGCGTCGCCCTCGTGGGAGTGACCGGCGCGGGCAAGACGACGATCACGAGCCTCCTGCTCCGCCTGTACGAGGGCAACGCGGGGCGCGTTCTCGTCGACGGCGTCGACGTCCGGTCGCGCGATCCCGTCGAGCTTCGCCGCCGGTTCGGGCTGGTCCTCCAGGACGTCTTCCTCTTCGCGGGAAGCGTGGAGGACAACATCCGCCTCGGCGACCGGTCCATGACCCGGGAGCGAGTGGAGGCGGCGGCGCGCGCGGCCGGGGCCGACCGCTTCATCGCGCGGCTCCCCGGAGGATTCTCGTCCGAAGTGCGCGAACGGGGATCGGCGCTCTCGACGGGGGAACGCCAGCTTCTCTCGGTCGCGAGGGCCCTCGCCGCCGACCCCGGGATCCTCATCCTCGACGAGGCGACCTCCAGCGTCGACACGGAGAGCGAGATGCTCTTCCAGGAGGCGCTCGACCGGCTGCTCGCGGGGCGGACGGCGCTGATCATCGCGCACCGGCTCTCCACGATCCGACAGGTCGACCGGATTTTCGTGCTCCACCATGGCCGGCTGGCGGAGGTGGGCACGCACGAGGAGCTGCTCCGGAAGGGAGGGGTGTACGCCAAACTTTACCGTCTCCAGTTCGAAGGACTTAGAGTACCTTCAAGGCCGCGCGCACCGATAACGGGGTAGGGGATGATCCTCCAGCGCTACATCTTCCGCGAGTTGGTGTTCACGTTCGCGGTGGCCTTCGCGATCCTGGTCACGGTCTGCGCCGTGGGCCTGATCTTCAACATGTTCCGCACCTATGAGGGAGTCACGCTCTCCTTCATCTACGAGGCGCTCCCGATGGCCTTCTCGTTCATGGCGCCATGGGCCCTCCTCGTCGCCGCGACCCTCACCGCCACGATGGTCTACGGCCGGCTGGCCGCCGAGAACGAGATCGACGCGATGCGCACGAGCGGCATCCACATCGGGCGGATCTTCGCGCCGGCCCTCCTGTTCGCCGTCTTCATCTTCGTCTTCGCATTCCTGGTGCACCATGAGCTCGGTCCGAGGGCCAAGTACAAGAAACGCGACATCGTCGGCGACACGGTCATCGGCGCCCTGAAGCGTCCCCCGCCGGGGCTGAACAATCTGAAGATCAGCAGTTCCGTCCGCCTCTCCTACACCGACTCCGGGGACGGCGTCCTCAAGGAGCCCACCATCGTGTTCTTCGACGCCGACGGCTTCCCGAAGCGCATGCTGCGCGGCTCGCAGGGAAGAATCGATATCCTCAGCGACCGGCTGGTCCGGGTCACCATCGAAAACTGCACGCTGGTGGAATACGAGATGATCGACGGGAAACCGGAGGAGAGATTCGGACTGACCAGCAAGTCCCAAGTCCTCACTCTGGAGCTGGATGACCCCTATGCGCGACAGAAGAGTCCCGAGGACATGGCCGGCCTGGAACTCGTCACCGAATGGGCCCGCCAGCCCCGGGCGTCGCGCGCCGCCTTCTACACCGAAATCCACCTGCGGTTCGCCAAGTCGCTGGGTCCGGTGTGCTTGATCCTGCTCGGAGTTCCCATCGGCATCCTGGTGCGGAAGGGCACGAAGATGTCGGGTCTCGGGGTGGCGCTCCCGCCCCTCCTCATCTATTTCGTCCTCTTCTTTCTCGGGCAGGGGCTCGCGCAGCGCGGGCTGGTCGCCCCCGAGGTGGGCGCCTACGGGGCGAACGCGGTCGTCCTCGTGGCGGCCGCGTTTCTCAACTGGAAGGTGTTCCGGGTATGAAGCTGCTCGACCGGTACATCCTCTCCATCTTCGGTTCGGCCTTCGCCCTCGTCACGCTGACGTTCGTCACGCTTTTCACGGTCATGGATCTTTCGAGCCGGATCGCGCGGATCCTCTCCCTCAAGAGCATCAACACGCTTCCGTTCCTCGCGGAGTACTACGGCGTCCGGCTCCCGATGTTCCTTCACCTCGTCCTGCCGGCGGTCTCGCTCTTCGCCGCCATGTTCTCGGTGATCCAGCTCCAGAAGACGAACGAGCTCCTCCCGATGGTCGTCTCGGGGGTCAGCGTCCGGCGCCTCAGCATGACCTTCGTCGCCAGCGCCTTCATCTGCGCCCTCATGATGGGAATCCTCGACGAGTTCGTGCTGCCGAACCTGGCCGAAAAGATCGGCGAGACGGACGACATCCTCATCAGCGACAAGCCGCTCAAGGGCCAGTTCCTGATCGACCGGGACCTGGCGTTCTACATGAATGAATATGAACGCCTGCCCCGGGTGATGAAGGACCTGACGCTCACCTGCTGGAAGAACAATCAGCGCGAGCGGGTGATCCGGGCCGCGACGGCGACGTGGGATCGCGGCAAGGAGCAGTGGGTGCTGCGAGACGGGACCATGACACCGTACAACGCCGACGGGACTCCCGAGATGCACGAGAGCCCCGGGCAGCGCCCCCGGGTTCGGGAAGATCCGCTGCCCGCGGAGGGGGTCACCCTGGAGAAGCTCGGGATCAAGACGGACCTCAAGCCGGAGAGTTTCAAGAAGAAGTTCTCGCTCTCGGGAAGATCCTACCGTCTCGCCGAGCTGATCGATCTCATGGAGAAGTACCCGCACATTCCCGCCTTCCAGATGTACTTCCACGGCAAGTTCGCCTCGCCGCTCGGGGCGGTCGTGCTCCTCTTCCTGGGGCTTCCCCTGGTGACGGGGGCGCAGCACCGCAGCTACTACCGGGGCGTCGGCCTCTGCCTGCTCCTGACGATCGCCTACTACGCCGCGACCTTCGTCTGCTTCGAGACCGGAATCCGCGGAGCCGGGCTCTCCCCCGCCGTGGCCGTGTGGAGTCCGATCGTGGTCTTCGGCCTCGTGGGCCTGGCGGGATTCCTGAGGATGCGCAGCTGACGCCCGGGCGGCCGTAGCTCAGTCTCCAGCTCCCCGATCCCAGATCCCAGCTTTCGGAAGTTTCCAGCTTCGAGCTCCGTAGGCGGTATTCACACGGTTTGCACTCAGATGTGCTACTCGCCTCCGGCTTGCGACTCGGAACTTCAGGAGCTGGGATCAGGGATCAGGGGTCTGGAAACTAAGACACCACCCCAATATCACTTCGTGTAGGGGATGTCGGCGTCCAATCCGGGCCCGCCCTCGGCGCCGTCCCCCCCGAGGCTCTTCAGCTCGAAGCCCTTGCCGTCCGCGGAGACCTTGTAGGCGAAGGGATTGCCGAAATCGTCCGTGAGCTTGGCCGTCGTGTATCCCTTGTCCGGCCACGAGGAAGCCTTGGCCCAGGAGGGTTTCACCTTCAGGTCCTCCAGGTTCTCGGGATACCGGTCCTGCTCCTTCCGGAACTTTTCGACCGCCTCCCCGAGGGTCTTGACCAGGTCTTTCGTCTTCTCGGCGCGCGTGACCTTCCAGAGATCGTGGTTCCAGATGTCCAGCGCGAGGCCCGCCCCACCCTCTTTTCGGTCCGCGCCGAGACTCCAGATGTCGTACGGGGCGTCCTTGGTGGCGGCCACGGCGTACCGGATGGGTCCGTCGAATCCGTCCTTGGGGAGCTCGGCCAGATACGCCTTCCCCCCGTTCTTGGCCGGATCGGCCTTCGTCAGGTCGGAAATGTCCTTCGGCAGGGCGCCGTTGTCCGCCTTGAATTTCGCGACCGCTTCCTCGATCTGCCGGATCCCATCCCGGGTCTTCTGGATCCGGAGGATCTTGTAGTTTTCGTGGTTCCAGATGTCGGCGTCGTCGCCGCCGCCCCACGCCTTCTTGTCGCGGCCGTACGAAAGGACGTCGAAGGGCGCCCCGTTCTCGCCGCGCGGGTTGTAGACGTAGGGCATTCCCCACGGATCGTTGAGGTCCCCCGAGTAGTAGCCCCCCGCCGGGTAGTTGTCGAACTCGGAGCCCACCGGCCTCGTCTTGAGCTCCCCGATGACCGCCGGGTATTTCCCGTGCGCCTTCTTGAACTTCTCCACCGCGGCGGCAATTTCCGCGACCCTGGCCTTCGCCTCCGCGATATTGGTCTTCGTCTCCTCGGCGCCCCACCATTTGCGCCACGCGTCCAGCCCCGCGACGATGTCGACGTCGGACCCGACCAGGGTCCCCTTCGACTCGCCGGAAATCCGTTCCAGCGCCCGCGCCGCGTGGACCGCGACCTGGAGGTTGGTCGAGGGGTTCTTCTCGGAATCCGAAAGGAGCTTGCCCAGCGGCTTCATGGCCTCCTTCGCGTGGATCAGGCCGAGGGCGTCGGCCGCGTCGGCGCGGATGAGGTGGCGGCGCTCGTAACCGCCGAGCTCCGCCGCTCCCTTGTCCTCGAGGGCTTTCAGCAGCGGCTCGACGGCCTCCTTCGCCCGGAGGATCCCGAGGGCCTCGATGCAGGAGTGCTTGAGCCAGCGGTCGGACTCGGCGACCTTCGAGTTGAGGGCCTTGAGGAGCGGCGGGATGGAGCGCTCGTCCGCGATCCGGCCCAGCGCGTGGGCCGCGGCGGCCGCGACGCTCAGCCCGAACTCCTCGGTGTCGTTCATCCGGTCGGCCAGGGCGTCGAGCACCGGGGACGAGTTGTCGCGCGACTCGCCCAGGATCTCGCAGATCAGCCGGCGGACGCGCGCGTTCGGCTTCCGGTCGCCTCCGCCCTTGCCCGCCAATTCCTGGAGCAGGCGCGGCACCGCGCGCCGGCCCAGGTCCGTCAGCTCCTGGCGTGCGAGGTCGGATTCGTTGCCCTTCTCGGAGTAGAGCCGCTCGACCGCCTTTTCGATGTCGCGTTCGAGCGCCGCCCGGTCCTGGGCCGCCACGGGGAGAGCCAGCACCAGGAACGCCGCCGCGATCGTCGCACGCCTCATGAGAAATCCTCCAGGGGAAGCCGCGCCCGGGCCGTCCGGGGGGCCCAAGGGTGCGACATTATAGAAGCCCGATAGCCCAAAGTCCAAATTCCAAATTCCAAAGTCCATTGTCGTGGGCACGCATGACGCATCACGGCGCGGACGACGAATACTCAAGACGCCGTGACGCAGAGAACATCCAGCAGCCGGGATCCGGCATGCCGGGCTGAAGCACCGGGATGCGGTATGCATGATGCCGGATGCGCTCGCCGGCGAAGTTTCAAGAGCCTTCGTGCATCGTTCCGTAATGCGTAATGCGCCTGCCTCGCCGAAGCTCGGACGAGCACGGATCGACAGGAACAGAATCAAGAGCGTAGGCGGGTGATGCGTTATGCGGTACTATCGCCCGCCGTGAAACCCTTCGCCGATCGCCTCGTCGACGCGGTGAAATCCAAGAACAGCCGCGTGGTGGTCGGGCTGGACCCCCGCCTCGAGAACCTCCCTCCCGAGCTCCAGCACGGGGTCCGCACCGACGTCGAGCGCGCCGCGCAGGCGATCCTCGACTGGGGCGGGGAGATCATCGAGGCGGTGCGCGACCACGCGGTCGCCGTCAAGCCGCAGATCGCGTTTTTCGAAAGGCTCGGACCGTTCGGGCTGGTCACCTATTTCGCGCTCTGCCGTCACGCGCGCAAGCGGGGCCTTCTCGTCATCGGCGACGTGAAGCGCGGGGATGTCCCCGAGACGGCCAAGGCCTACGCCGAGGCGCACCTCGACTCCTTCGGGTGCGACGCGATCACTGTCAACCCCTACCTCGGCTCCGACAGCATGGAACCCTTCCTCGAGGAGGCGAAGGCGCGCGACGGCGGCCTCTTCGTCCTCGTCAAGACGTCGAACCCCGGCTCCGGGGACTTCCAGGATCGTCTCATCGACGGCCGGCCGCTCTTCCTCCACGTCGCCGACCGGGTCGCCGAGTGGGGATCGAAGGTGATGGGGAAATACGGCTGGAGCTCCGTGGGAGCCGTCGTGGGAGCCACCCATCCGGAGCAGGCGGCCCGGGCGCGCGAGGCGCTCCCGCACGCATTCCTGCTCGTCCCGGGGCTCGGCGCGCAGGGCGGGAAGGCGTCCGATCTCAAGGCGTGCTTCGGCCGCGAAGGCCTGGGCGCCATCGTCAGCTCGTCGCGCAGCGTCATCTTCGCCTACGAGAAGGAGCCGTGGAAGTCGCAGTTCGGCGCGGACCAGTGGCCCCGCGCGGTCGCCGCGGCGGCCGAGGCGATGAAGAAAGAAATCAACGCCGCCGTTTTGTAGGGTCGCGCCTCCGGGGCTCCGCCTTCTTCCGTGTTTCTGAAGTCTGACGTCTGATTTCTGATGTCTGGCCATCGCACATGATTTGGATTCTCTTCCTCAGCGCGATTTCGGCATGTGCCGTGACGGCGCTCTCCCTCCCGGCCGTCATCCGGCTCGCCCGTCGAACCGGTTTCCTCGATCAACCCGGCCCCAGGAAATCGCACGCCGCCCCGATGCCCTACGGCGGCGGCCTGTCCGTCGCCGCGGGATTCCTCGTCACGCTCGCGGCGGGACTCACCGGCGCATGGCTCATCCACCGAGGCACGACGTTCGGACTGCCGCCCGAGGTGACGCAGTACGCCCGCGGCGCGGTCTCCAAGGCGCAGGATCTCCTCCTGCTCGGGGGAGGATCGCTCGTCATCCTGCTCCTCGGCACGCTGGACGACCGGCGGAAGCTCGGGCCGCGCACCAAGCTCCTGGTCGAAACCCTGGTCGCGACCAGATTCGTCATCGGCTCGGAGCGGCTGTCGCTCTTCTGGGAGGGCTCCTTCGCGGCCGATCTCGCCGGCGGCGCGGTCACGGTCCTCTGGATCGTCGGGGTGACGAATGCCTTCAACCTACTTGACCACATGGACGGACTGACGGGGGGCGTCGCATTTCTCACGTGCCTCTTCCTGGGAATCATCGCCGTCGTCACCGGCCAGTGGTTCGTGGCGGCGGCCCTCGCCGCCCTCGGAGGCGCCGCGCTGGGTTTCCTTCTCTTCAACTTCCCCCCCGCTCGCGTCTACATCGGAGATGGCGGGAGCCTGTTCACCGGCTTCGTTATCTCCACACTGACCGTGACGTTCACCTTCTACGAATCCGGAGGGACGCGTCCGCCGTGGGCGTGGGCCATCCCGCTCGTCGTCCTCGCCGTTCCGCTGTACGACACGGCGAGCGTGGTGATCACGCGGTGGAGGAACCGTCGCCCGATTTTCGAGGGGGATCGGAACCACGTGGCCCATCGGCTCCTCGCCCTCGGCATGGGACCGCGCGCGGCGGTCCTGACGGTTTACGCCATGACGGCCATGACCGGCCTCGCGGCCATCCTTCTCCTCCAGGTGAATGCCCTCGGCGCGGGAATCGTCCTCGCCCAGCTCGTCCTGAC
>DATHFI010000236.1:0-2301 GCA_035490275.1 Planctomycetota bacterium | reverse complement strand
CTGGCCGGCGTCCTTCCGGCGCAGGTCCCTCCGCCCGCGGCGAAGGCGCTCGGCGACTGGCTCGAGAACGGCGGCGGACTCTTCTTCATCGGGACCTCCGCCACCGCGGGACCGGAATCGTTCGACCGGCCCGAGCTCACGCGCCTTCTCCCGGCGGAGCTGGAGCCTCCGAAGTCGGGGCCCCGGGCGAACGACGGCCCCGGAACCCCGGGCCCGCCGGCCGGGCCCTCCTCGGGACCCGCCCCCACGGCCGAAACCCGGAAGGTGCTCGCGCCCGCCATCGCGCTGCTCCTGATCATCGACAAGTCGGGGAGCATGGCCGGGGATCCGATCGCCCTCGCCAAGGAGGCGGCGATCGCCTCGCTGGAGACTCTGAGCGACAAGGATTTCCTCGGCGTGCTCGCCTTCGACCGATATCCGGTGTGGGTCCAGAAATTCGAATCCGCCCGCCGCAAGGACCTCATCAAGAGCAACATCCTCCGGCTGTTCGCGGACGGATGGACGGACCTCCTTCCCGCGCTCCTGGAGGCGAGCGCCGCGTTCAAGGAGCAGGAATTTGCGCGCACGGCGGGCATCAAGCACGCCATCGTCCTATCGGACGGTTGCACGCCTCCGCGCGAATACGAGAAGGCGGTCCGGAAGCTGGCGGAGGAGGGAGTCGTCGTCACCAGCGTGTGCATCGTAGGGCCGGACGGATTCCGGGACCAGCTGATGCGCCAGATCGCGAAGTGGGGCCAGGGACGCTTCTTCTTCGCGGACAGTTTCGCCAAGGTCCCGCGCATTTTCACCGAGGAGACGAAGATCATCGTCCGGGAGTCGGTCGCGAAGGAGGAAAAAGCGACGCCCATCCCTCCGGCGCCCACCCCGGATCCTCCGAAGGCCTCTCCCGCCGCGAAGCCGGAAGGGGCCGCGCCGCCCGTCCAGGGCCGCGTCTTCTTCAAGGACGACCACGAGGTGCTGCGGGGGATTCCGAAGGACTCGCCGCCTCCGCCGCTGGCGGGCGCCTTCGCCGCCAAGGCGCGCGCGACTTCCTACGTGCCGCTGGCTTTCGAGGGTGGAGCGCCGGCCCTCGCGCTCTGGCGCTTCGGCCTGGGTCGTGCCGCGGTCTGGACCTCGGATTTCGGCGGACCGTGGAGCGCCGGATGGGACCGGTGGCCCGGGACGACGAAACTCATGGTCCAGATCGTCCGCCATCTGTCCAACGCGGCCGAGGATGTCGGACTCGGATCGGCGGTCCGCGTGGAGCGACGCGGCGACCAGGTCGAATTCCAGGTCGACGAGGGAGTCCAGGTTCACGAGCTCGCGCCCCGCAAGCGGGAGCTGGAAGTTGTCACGGACGCCAGTGGAGCGCGCCGGTGCCTCCTTTCGCTCGAGGGCGGAGAAGTGCGGCAGGTCTCGATCGGCCGGACCGCGGACGGACGTACGGAGAGCCTTCCGCTCGAGTTCGCCCCCGGGCCGCCCGCCGAGATCGCCGCGCCGCCCGACCGAGCGCCGGCCTTCGCGTGGGCGCCTGTTCCCCCGCTTTCACTGGAGCGGATGGCGGCCGAGGCGGCGCCCTCGGGAGCGGGCTCCTCGGAGTCGAGAGTCCCCCTCGCGGCGGCGTGTCTCCTGGCCGCGCTGATCCTGCTTCCCCTGGACGGCGCGGTGCGCCGAATCTCCTGACATGCTTACGCTCCGATACCAGAAGGCAATGTCGGGCCATGTGGGCTCCGGCGGTCTCACCGATCGTGAGCTCGACGCCGCGGTGAAATCGGCCCGGCCCGCGATCCGCGCCGTCCTGCGCGGCCGCGCGCGGCTCGGTTTCGCGGCCCTTCCCTACCGGGAGAACGTCCTGTCGAAGGTGGAGGCTTTCGCGCGGCGAGTTCGCGGCCGTTTCAAGAATTTCGTCCAGATCGGCATCGGCGGCTCCTCGCTCGGCGCCGCGGCCATCGCCGGCGCCCTGCTCGACCGATTCCACAACGAGCGGGCCCGGCCCCGCCTCTACTTCCTGGACAACGTCGACCCCGAGGAGACGGCGTCGCTCTTCGAGCGGATCGACCCGGCGGAGACGCTCTTCCACATCGTGACCAAGTCGGGCGAGACGACCGAGACCGTGGCCGGGCTGCTCGTCGCCTTGGATCGCCTGCACGCCAAGGTGAAACGGCCCGGGAGCCATCTCGTGGTGACCACGGACCGGAAGAAGGGGTTCCTGAGGCGGCTCGCCGGGGAACAAGGCTGGCGGACGTTCGAGGTCCCCGCCAATGTCGGCGGGAGATTCTCGGTGCTGACGCCCGTGGGGTTCATTCCGGCCGCCGTGGCGGG
>DATHFI010000235.1:0-2086 GCA_035490275.1 Planctomycetota bacterium | reverse complement strand
CGCCGATGATCGTGGCGGTGAAGTCGGAGCCGTTCCGGCCCAGCGTGGTGATGTCGCCCCCCTTCGTCTTGCCGACGTACCCCGTGACGAGGGGAAGTTTCGTCATCGCCGCGACATGGCGGCGAATCTCGGCTTCCGCCTCGGGAAGCGGCTGGGCCGCGCCGAACTGGTCGTCCGTGAGCATCCCGATGTCGAAGGCGTCGTGCGGCTCGCACGGGATGCCCGCTTTTTCGAAGGCGGCCGCGATGACCCGCACGGACATGCGCTCGCCGAAGCTCACGACGTAGTCGAGCGTGCGGGGAGTCAGCTCCTTGACCAGGGAGATCCCCTTGAGGAGCACCGCCAGCTCGGCGAGCGTCTCCTTCACGAGACCCGGGGAGAGCCCGAGCTCCGCGATCACGGACTCGTGGCGCTCCCGGACCTTGTCGAGAAGCGCCTCCCGCCCCCTCAGGGCGTCGTCCGCCGCCGCGAAGAGGTCGTCCGTCACGCCGCGGAAGGCGCTCGCGACCACGAGCGGCTTCCGGGGAAGCCGGGCGCGGACGATCTCGATCACGCGGCGGATCCGCTCCCCGTTCGAGACCGACGATCCGCCGAACTTCATGACGATCATGGGAGGGCAAGAATAGCAAAGAGGCCGAGAATCAGGAATCAAGAATCAAGAATGAGGAACCTGGGCGCTATCATGTCCCGCCATGCGCCGCCTGCTCCGGGGGCTCGGTCCGAACGTCGTGGCTCTCGCCATTGCGAGCTTCTTCACCGACTTCGGGGCGGAGCTCGTGGTGCCGCTCCTGCCCGACTTTCTCAGGACGATGGGGGCCACCCCGAGGACGCTCGGCTGGATCGAGGGGATCGCCGACAGCCTCGCCAGCATTTTCCGCGTCGTCTCGGGATGGCTGTCGGATCGTCTCGGACGTCGGAAGATTTTCGTCCTGGCCGGATACGGGATCGCCTCGGTCGCCCGACCCTTCTTCGGCCTGGCGAGTGTCGCCTGGCACGTGGGGATCGTGCGGGTCGCGGACCGGCTCGGCAAGGGGCTCCGCCTGGCGGCGCGCGACGCGCTCATCGCGGACTCGAGCGAACCCTTCGCGCGGGGCAAGGCGTTCGGGTTCCAGAAGGCGATGGACCACTTCGGCGCCACGCTGGGGCCCCTCCTGGCGATGGTCCTGCTGGCAAGCGGATGGGACGTTCGGGGCGTCTTCTTCCTCACGGCGATTCCGGCGGCGATGGTGCTCCTCGTCATCGGGGGATTCGTCCGCGACGTGCCCTCCTCGGCCCCTTCCGCCAGGCTGAAGCTGTCGCTGGCGCCTTTCGACGCGAACTTCAAATGGTTCCTGCTTACCGTCACCGTATTCACCCTGGGGAATTCCTCGGATTTGTTCATCCTGTGGCGGGGGAGGGACCTCGGCATCCCCAAGCACCTCATCCCCCTCGTCTGGAGCGGAATCTGCTTCGTGCGGGCGCTGGCGTCCATCCCCGGGGGGATGCTGGCCGACCGCTTCGACCGACGGTACGTCGTCATCGCGGGATTGTCGGTATACGCGTCGGTGTACGCGGGGCTCGCCTTCGCCGCGACGTGGCAGGCTTATCTTGCCCTGGTGCTCTTCTACGGCCTGTACCACGCGCTCGCGGAAAGCGTTCTGCGAGCCATCGTGACCGACATCGTGCCGGCGCACCTTCGGGGCACCGCCTTCGGAATGTTCCATTTCTGCATGGGCGTGGCCTTTCTTCCCGCGAGCCTCATTTTCGGAACGCTCATGGATGCGTACGGCCCCGCCCCCGCGTTCCTGACCGGCGCCGTGATGGCCGCCGTCGCCGCCGTGATGATGCTCCGGGTCCGGCCGGGGATCCGCGCATGAATTCGCGAGTGACGAGTCGTCTGTCCTAAGTCTGAACAAGCCCTACCGAAGACGTCTCCTCACCACGAAGACACAAAGCCACAAAGAGAAGGGATTCTTGGAATGCGCCCGCCGGCGTTCGTGGCCCGAAGGGCCACGAACCGGCCCCGAAGGGGCCTGGGACGGTGGGGAGAGCCGCGGAGAGAAGGCGCCTTCTCCCGCGGCTCTCCCGGCCGTCCCTTCCGGCGGGC
>DATHFI010000234.1:0-4841 GCA_035490275.1 Planctomycetota bacterium | reverse complement strand
CGGCGATCTTGAGATCGACGCGTTCGAGCTTGAAGCTCCCCACGGCTTTCTTCAGCGCCGCGGGATCGAACTTGGAAGTTTCGGGAAGGGTGACGGCATAGACGCCGGTGTCGTTCTTGAAACTGACCTGTTCCACTTTGGCGGAGCCATCCAGGCCCGCCAGGCCTTTCTTAACGGCGCTCCCTCAGCTGATCGCTCAGCTCATGCCGCTGACCGTGACCTGGACCGTGTACTTCCCTTCCGGCGCCGCCTCGGCCAGTTGTGCGGCCAGCACGAGCACCGCCACCATCGCAAACCGCTTCATCGCGTCCTCCAGTGATAAAGAGACTCCTCCCGAACAACCGCCGGGAGGTTTCCGGGATTCCCGTGTATTTTCAAGCTCAAGTGTGTGTTGCAACACACATCGACGCATCCAACATACCGCATCCGGCATCCGGCATCCCCTGATTCCTGATTCTTGATTCCTGCTTCAGGGCTACAGGTTCTTCCACCCCGGTCCCCCGCCCCCCTCGGGCGGCACCCACCGGATGATCCCGTACGGATCCATGATATCGCAGGTCTTGCAGTGGACGCAGTTCGAGAAATTGATGTGCAGCTTCCCGACATCCGTCTCGTCCTTCTTGATCCACTCGTACACCGCCGCCGGGCAGAAGTGCTGGCAGGGATTCCCGTACTCCTTCGCGCAGCGCGAGACGCAAATGTCCGGTTCGAGGACCTTGAGGTGGCACGGCGTGTCTTCGTCGTGGATCGTTCCCGAGTAGTAGACGTCGTTCACCTTCGAGAAGGTGAGCTTGCCGTCGAAGGGGATGCGCTCGGGCTTCGCGTCGGGCCGGCCGTGGTACTCCTCGACCTTCTCCATCCGTCGGTGGCCCTCCTGGAGCTTCACCCACGAGAAGGGGCTGAAGCCGAAGAACTGCAGGAAGCCCGCGCCGATCATCCCGGGGATGAACCCCAGCTTGAAGCCCTTCTTGAAATCGCGCACCCGGTGGAGTTCCGCCTTGATGTAGGACTCGTCCACCCGGCGGGCGTACGCGGCGAGCGTTTTCTCCGAGAAATCGCCGACCTCGAGCGCCTCCCACGCCGTGTCGGCCGCCAGCAGGCCGCTCTTCATCGCGAGATGGATCCCCTTGAGGCGGAAAGCGTCGAGCAATCCCGCGCTGTCCCCCACGAGAAGCGCGCCGGGCGCGAAGAGTTTCGGCACCGCATCCCATCCCCCCTCGGGAATCGTCTTGGCGCCGTACTCGATCATCTTGCCGCCGTCGAGCAGCGCCCGGATCTTCGGATGGGTCTTGAATTTCTGCAGCAGGTGGTGAGGGTCGAGGAAGGGATCCTTGTAGTCGAGTCCCACGACGAATCCGACGCAGAGTCGGTTGTTAGCGAGAGAATAGATGAACGACCCGCCGAACTCCTCCGACTTCAGCGGCCATCCCATCGTGAGCAGGACCCGCCCGTCGTGCACCCGGCCCGGCGGGAGTTCCCAGATCTCTTTCACTCCCGTGGCGTAGACCTGGGGCGCGCGGCCCGCGTCGAGGCGGAACCTCGAGACGAGTTCGCGGGTCAGGTGACCCCGGGGTCCCTCGCCGAGGACCGTGACTTTCGCCCGGATGTCGACGCCGGGTTCGTAGTTCGGCTTCTTGTTCCCGTGCTTGTCGATCCCCTTGTCGCCGGTGCGGACGCCCACGACGGCGTCCTTCTCGAGGAGCAGCGAGACCCCGGGGAATCCAGGGAAGAGGTCGACGCCCGACTTCTCCGCCTGTGCCGCCATCCAGCGCGTGAGCTGGGCCAGCGAGAGGATGGGATGGCCCGTGTCGTCGAGCGCGGGGGGAATGAAGGGCGCGGGGAGCGCCTCGGACTCGGTGAGGTACCAGAGGTGGTTCTCGCGGACCCGCCCCTCGATCGGCGCGCCCTCCTTCTCGAACTCCGGGAAGAGCTCGCGGAGCGGCCGCTCGTCCATGACGGCGCCGGAGAGCCCGTGGGCGCCGATCTCGCGCGCCTTCTCGATCACCGCGATCGAGAGGGCCTTCCCGGCCTCCTTCGCGCGCCGCCCCAGGCGGATGGCGCCCGCGAGCCCGGCGGGCCCGGCGCCGACGAACAGGACGTCGACGTCGAGGGTTTCTCTGTCGGGCATGCGACGGGCCGAACCTAGCGAGCCCCGACGGCGAAGTCAAGGACCGGCCTGGAGGCTATTGAACCTTCACTTTGAAGGTGTGGTAGATCTCCTGTCCGCTGTCGTCGCTCACCAGGAGGATGACGGTGAAGATCCCTTCCTCCTTCGGCGTCCATCTCAGCGTGCCGTCCTTGTCCGCCTTCATCCCATCCGGCGCAGATTCGAGCTTGAGCTTCACCCCGCCTTTCTTCGACTTGACCGCGACCGGATAGGTCCATTCCGTTCGCGGCCGGGCCCCTACGGGAGGGAGCGACGCCACGAAAAGGAAGTCCACCCCGGCGCGGTCGAGGAGCGCATCCACGTCCAGGCGCCGGCATATGACACGGTCATTGGTCGTCGGGATGCTGATCAGGACCTTCGCCCGCGGGAAAAGCCAGATTCGGCGGTCGAGGGTCATTTCCCCATCCTGTCCGGGCCACTGGCTCCATCGGTCCAGGAGAGGGAAGTCCAGCGTCACGACCTTCTGTCGATTGCTCAGGAGGCACAGGGCGCCGCGGGCTTCCGATTCCTGCCCCGCTCCACTCGGCATGCCCCCCTGGATCGTCAGGTAGAACGGGCCCTCGACCGCGGGCAGGACGGCGATCTGGTCCTCGGAACGCCGCCGCGACCCGCCGGTCATCGTCACATCGTCTCCGGCGTAGATTCCCGATCGGGTGAACACGAGGTTTCCATCATCCCCGGGCAGGACATATCCATTCCCATCGTGCGCGTACTTGTACTCGATCTTCCGATCCCCGATGCGGCTCAATCCTACGCCGGAGGGGCTGGTTTGGGTGCGCCACCAGCCGAAATGGGAGCCGGAGGACGAAGGGCGGATTTGAATCGCCGACCCCGAAATCTGGCTGGACCGGCTCGATTCGAGATCGATCTCGATGATCTTCAACTTGCCCGGATCCAAGAGCGCGATGGTGCCGGTGCTATTCCGGTCGCCAGCTCCCGCCACCCGCGCCACCGCCGGCCCCTCCGAATTCCAGCCCATCTCCAGATTCGTGACGATCCCTTGGAACGGGGTTTCGATCGTCGTCTCCCGCTCGAAAGTCTCCAGGCTCCACCGCTCGATCCGGCCTTTGTCCGGATAGCAGAGGAGCAGCTTCGTGCGCCCGGGGGCGAATAACACGTCGTCGCTCTGCAATTGGATGTGCTTGACGAATTCCAGCCGCTCGAGGTCGAAAAATCCCAGCGTCCCCAAGGATTTGAAATGAATCGCCAAGTATCGGCCGCCGCCCGCGAGCTTGACGTTCGCCACGGCCCCAGGCAGCCTCTTTTCCATCAAGTCGCCGGCGATCCGGGATTCGAAGGCCGCGGCGGGGGCGGCTATGGCCGGAGGGGGCGCGCCAACCGCGAACGGGGAGGGTGCTCCGAGGATCTCTTCGGTTCCGGCCCGGACCCGCATCCGGATCTGGAACATCCGGCCGGTTCTCGTTTCGAACCGGGCGGACTGGATTCGATCCGCCTCAAGTTTTTCTCCCGCCTCAAGGACGCGGGGCTCCAAGCGCCCCTCGAACATGCCCCGGGCGGTGAGGATCCGGTCAGGCTTGCCCGGTTCCCCAAATCGAATCTCCTCCAGGTCCGCCACCGGGATCGAAAGGTTGCCGAATTCCGTCTTGACCGAAACGGACGGCGCCTTGAACACCGCCGACTTTACGGACTTGTCCCTCATGGTGACGCTGACCTCGATGCGGCGTCGATCGTCCGCGGCCAGTTCGGGACAATCCCAGGTCCCGGTCCAGACCTTGGCCTTGTCCTTGTCCTTGCGCTGGAGTTCCACTTCCTTCTGAAATCCCGCTCCTTCGATGACCGCCGTCACTCGCTCGGCAGGGGCCAGAGTCTCCGTCACCTCCGTCTCGAAGGTCACCTGGCCCCCGGCCACGGTCAACGTTGACGGCACCATGGCGGCGCGGCTGATCCTGGGCGCCAGCAGTTTCTTCACGAGGTCCGACGGGATCGCAAATCTCAGGCTCGAGTCCGCGAGCGCGGCCGTGATGACGCCGAAGACGCGACCGTCCCCGGATACAAGGGGGCCGCCGCTGTTGCCGGGATTGACCTGGGTGTCGATCTGGATCGCTTCGAGCGCACCCTCCTTGTTCTTTCGAAGGGATGTCACGTTGCCGCGATTGACGGTGACCTCCGGGCCCTTGTCGCCGTCCCGGAACAGGTTGCCGAAGGGGTATCCAAACGCCCAGAGGGTGACGGTTTCGGAGAGCTCCTTCGGGTCACCGATCGTCAGCGCGGTCAGGCCCTCCCCTTCCACCTTGATCAGGGCCAGGTCGCAGTCGGGATCCACGAAAACCTTTTCTCCCTTGACCTTCTTCTGCTCGGCCGTCCCGCTCTTGAGGTAAACGAAAATCTCCGTGGCGGCGGCGAGCCCCCGGGGTTCAACGACGTGCCGATTGGTAACGATATGACCCTTCGGGGAGACGACGAAGCCGGACCCCGACGCCTGCAATCCCGGTCCCGTCGCCATGATCAAGACGGTCGCGTCCTTGATGCGGGCCAGCGATTCGCGATCGAGCGCGTCGGGGAATTTCTTCGGGTCCTGGGGTGCGATCAGGGGAACGGCGAGCAGGAGGGCGAGGAGTCGGTGCATGGATCCCTCTCCAAGGGTTCAGATTGGGCACAACTTACCCGGTTTTTCTGGCTCATGCAAGTCCAAGCGAGGCGTCCGACGGGCATG
>DATHFI010000233.1:0-6238 GCA_035490275.1 Planctomycetota bacterium | reverse complement strand
TTGCGCTTCAGAGGGAGGTAGCCTGAAACCACTTCGACGATGTCGATGGCGTTCTTGACCTCGAGGATGCTCTCCTCGGAGATATACGCCAGAAAGCCCCCTTTTTAGCCTGGAAATCGGACCGAATATTATACGCGCCGGAACGCGAACTTCAAGGGCCGATCGGGGAAAAGGTGGGAATCGGCAGCGTGGAGGCGAGCATCAGAAGTGTCTCGGGGCGAAGCTGTTCCACGCGGCGATCGCCGTATTCCCACGCGCTCTCCGGAAGCGGCCCGCGCCGGGCCTCGAGATCGTGCAGGGCGGCCTTGAGGAGTTTCCTCCGCTGGGTGAAGAGTTCGCGGAGGCCCTGGTAGACGGCGGGAATGCGGCGGGGCCGGATCGGCCCGTCCGCGCGCCGGCGAAGGGAGAAGAAAACCGATTCCACCCGGGGACGGGGATGGAAGACTTCGGTCCCCACCTTGCGGAGGAGGCGCACCTGGGCGATCCCCTGGAGCAGCGCGCCGAGCGGCCCGTAGCCGGGCGTCCCGGGTCCCGATCGGAGGCGGTCGTACACGTCGCGCTGCACCATGAAGAAATATTCGTCGATCCCCATCTCCGAGGAGATCGCGCGGAGGAGGAGTCGCTCGTAATCGGAGTAAGGGAGGTTCGAGACGAAGACCAGCCGGTGCGCCGGGTCGGGCCGCGCCAGCGACTCGAAGGCCGCGCCGTCAGCGCAGAGGAGCCGCAGGTTCGACCGCGGGCCGAGCAGGTCCTTCGCGAGCGCGTGGACGGCGGGGTCCACCTCGAACGACCAGACGCGCGCGGCCCGGTCGCACAGCCGCGCCGTGAGGTGGCCCGCCCCGGTGCCCAGTTCGATGACCTCGTCGCGCTCCGAAATCCCCGCCTGGCGGACGAGGGCGTCGAGGAGCGCGGCGTCGACGAGGAAGCATTGCCCGAGGGCCTTGTTCGGCCGCAGGCCGCGGGCGCGGAGGATTTTCCGGAACTCGTCCGGCGTGCGCGGGAAAGGCATCAGAATTTGATCTCGAATCCGAGGGTGACGCGGCCCGCCCACGAGACGTGGTCCGTGTCGGGATCCTGGCCGCCGAATTCCGTGAGCGCGAACTGGATCTGCCCGGAGGCCTCCACGTGGAATCCCGCGGGGAGTTCGAGGCGGACGAATCCCCCGCCCTCGACGAAGAAATCCGTCTCCTTGTCGAGGTCGTGCTCGAGGCGGAGGCCCCCGCCGCCGAGCTCCACCCCGACCGAGAGCGGCCGGGCGATCGGGTAGGTCACGATGAGGTCGAGCCCCAGTTCCTGGGCCGTGCCGTCGAGGTCCGCCGGCTGCCGGTTGAATTCTTCGAACGTGATGTCCCAGCGGCGGTAGTACGCGCGCATGCCGACGGTGAATTCCTGCGCGACGAGCGACATGCGGAAGGCCGCCTCCTCGCCCTGGATGAGCCCGTCCTTCGCCCCGATCGCCGAGTCCAGATGCAGGAAGACCGCGCCGATCTCGAACCCCGTGCGCGGCTCTCCGCGGAGGATGTCCTCGCCGTGCCCGGCTTGAAGAAGAGCGAGGGTCAGGATCAGTGTGGACATGGCGAGGACGAGCTTACCTTGTGGGAGGTGAGCTGTCAGCCGTCATCTGTCAGCCGTCAGCGCGCCGCGGTCACCGCGGCGTGCGGCGGAGAAGGATCGTCGAGAACGATTCGCTGTGGAGGGCGGAATTCTCCGACCAGCGGACCCGGACGCGCACGATGAAGGCCATGCGGTCCTTGTCCGCCCGGTCGAGCGGGGTGAAATCGGCGTCGTAGCGGTAGACCCGGCCGAATCCGGCGTACTCCTGGTCCTTCAGATCCGGTGGATTCATCTCGTAGAGCCGCTCCTGGAGACGCGCCGTGATATGGGGAGCGATCAGGCTGACCATCGTCTGGTCGATCCCCCTCTTGTGGCTGGCGGTCCCGACGGCGAAGAGCGGCAGGATCGCCGAAAGCCCGAGGACGAGAATCGCGAGGGCGATGATCACCTCGAGCAGCGTAAATCCTCGAGAGCGATTCATCGTACGGGCTCCCGATAGGCGGGGATGGCGACGTCCGTGATGAACGTCTCTCCGAAGCGGACCTGGTCGTTCAGTTCGTGTCGACCCTTGGCCGTCCGGCGGGCGCCGCGCTGGCAGTTCAGCAGGGTCTCCCCTTCCTTGGCCAGGTAGAGGATCCATTCCGTTCCGATCAGCACGCAGTCGGGAGCCTCGGGCACCCCCTTGGACGAATTGAGCCGCACCGTGGTGGCGCTTTCGTCGATCACCTCGGCGACTTTCGCCCCCCGCTGCTCCGAGGACTGCGACTCCACGACGAGCGTCACCTGGACGATTTCGGGATAGGCGAAATCGGGGTCGTCCTGGGGCAGCTCCTTGTAGAAGAGCTTGAAGGCCGAGATGCGTCCTCTCGAAGAGTCCCAGGCGTCGTGCGGCCCGACCCGGATCTTGTCCTGGGTCTCCTCTTTCTTCGTGTCCACCTGCTTCATGAGACGGGGCACCTGCTTCACCGGGAAACGGATGTCCCACGTCGTGGTGTACTTGGTCCAGAAACGGTATCCGATCCAGAGGACGCCGGAATCGAGCATCGTGAAGTGGCGGCCCCACGCGGCGGACTTCGTGTCCTCGAGCACCCTCGCCTCGAGGATCGAGGAGTCCACGGTGGCGCGGTCGAAATAGCGGACGCCGCGATAGAGCCCCGTGGGCTGGCCCGCGGGGTTCAGGAGATACGCGGTCTCCCACAGGTCCGTGTAGGCTCCCTGGCCGCGCTGGTGGAGGATCTTCATCGCGGGGTCGGGTTTCATGCGATCTTCGCTGCCGGTGCGGACGAACCGGAGCCGCTGGGCCCCGCGGCTGTCTTTCTCCTTGTCGTTGTCGCAATAGAAACCGGCATGAACCTGGAGGCGGCCCTGGGAGACGTACCACTGGTTGTCCGCGAAGGTTCCCCGGAGATCGTCGGCAATCTGATCGAGAATGATCCGGCCGCGGTCGTAGGCGTCCTTGCGCGCCTCCCCCTCCTGCCAGGTTTCCAGCCCCTGGGTGGAAAGCGAGACGAGCAGGCCCACGAGGATGAGGAAGACCGCGAAGGCGACGAGAAGCTCGACCAGCGTCATTCCGCCTTCGCGGCTTGATCCGCTTCGGCGGGATGTTGGCCCCGCGCTCGGCCTATTTGTCCTCATGGAGCAGGACCTTCGTGTCCCGGTCGTACTCGAGACGGGTTTCCAGGAGCTTCATGGTCCGCTTCCACGAGTGCTCGGGCCAGTAGGAGCCCGGGCGGTATTCGAGGAAGAAGCGCAGCTCCATCTGCCCGTTCTCCAGGCGCGACGAGATGAAGTCCTCCAGGGGATTCGTCATGGCCTTATGGAAGTGCCACACGGCGGAGTGCTCGTCCACCTTGGGCAGCGTGAAATCGCCGAGCCCGTCGAGGCGCACATAGCAGTGCGGGACTAGGTTCTTCTCGCTCACGGGAAGCTCGAACTGGGCGTTGATCCCCCTCCAGCGGGCGTTCCGGGTGGTGTGGGCCACCTGGAAATAGGGCATCTTGTCGTCGAACTGCCCTTCCTTGTAGCCGTCCCAGTAACGAAACGGAATCGCGAAGACCATCGCGTTGGGCTTGTGGGCGGCCGCCGTGGTCCCGAACATCCCGCGGAAGAGCCCGTTGCCGTCCCATCGCGCGAGCGAGTCAAGTTCCACGCCTCTTTTTCCGATGGCCTCGAACCCGATGACCTCCTCGTCGATCAGCACGTACCCGTGGAAGAGTCCCTGGCCCTGGAGGATCTGCGAGATCGGGATGGTCCGGGACTCGGTCGATATGGGCTCCAGCTTGACGGCCGCTACGGGCAGGAAATTCAGGAGGAAAAAGGCGTCGCCCTTGTCGTGGACCTCCTTGACCGAATTGAGCCAGGCCCGTTTGCAGTTGGTCAGGGTATCCCCGTTCCTGGAATCGGCGAAGCCCACGACCTCTTCGCCGACGAGGACGACGCCGCTCGGGAACTGGGTCGAGACGTTCAGGTTGGCGACGATGCCGACATTGAGCTGGGGCTGGTCCGGCTCCGCGACGGCGTTCAGCTGGAAGTTGCCCTTCGGCGAGGCGATGTTCTTCACCTCGTCGATCGTCGCCTTGGCCGGGCCGTACTTGACGACCGGGTTCGTGAGCTCGAGATACCGCTCGCCGATCAGCTCCCCGGACGGCCATTTCAGGATCCGGTTGTGCATGTCGTCGACCTTGAAGTCGCGCTTGACCGGGTCGTAGAAGGAGGCCAGCTGGTAGCCCTGGTCCTTCACGTCCTTGGGCGGCGGCGGAGGACGCGGGCCCTGCGGATTCTGATTGTAGACCCACTGGTTCCACTCCTCGATCGTGATCGAGTTGCAGACCATGTGCTGTTCGCGGTAGTTCGTCGAGTCGATGGCCGTCACGGTGTCGTACTTCTGCAAATCGGTCCGCAGGACGGTCGGGTCCATCTCCCGCGTGGCGAAGAGCGGCACGAGGCGCTCCCCGGTTTCGTGCCAGCGCTGGACCGGCGTCCGCCAGGCGTTCCCGCGCCAGAGGGAGATCGCCTTCAGGTTCATCGTGACCCCGACCCAGAAATGCTCGGCCGGCCCGCCCGGCGGGACTTGGGCGAGCTTCACGGGTCCGAACCATTCCTCGTTGAACTGGATGATCGTCGGAGTCGGAAGGGTGCGTTCGGGCTCGGTGACGGCGATGGACCACAGGTTGATCGGCACGCCGCCGTTGTGGTTGACCGGCAGGGTGCCTTCCATGCCGCGCGTGCAGACCTCGAAATACCCGGTCTTGATCCCTTCCCGGGTGATGCGCTGGTAGTAGATCGCCTCGTCGTCGATCTTGATGAACCCGCTGTCGGGCCACTCGGTGTTGTCGACGAGGGACGCGTCCGGGATGACGTACTTGATGCGATTAGTTCCCGCCGCCAGGATCATGTTCCCATTGGGGTCGGTGTCCTCCGCCACGAGCGAGGTGAAATCCGGGATGCCGAATCTCAGCTGGGTCGCGCCCTGGGTCGCCCATATCGGTCCGAACTCCATGCCGATCTCGCCGGGCGGGTCCCATGTCGGAGGTTCGAACAGGATCCGGAAGTTCAGCTTCCGGAGGATGCTCGTGTATCCGAAGAGGGTCGCCTTGGCGTTCTGGGGGTGGTCGGCCCAGGAGTAGCCGTACACGCTGTCCGCCTTGCGCGAGCCCCGGCGGCCCATGCCGAGGGTGGCGTCATAGTCGATCACCTCGTCGCCCACCCGGATCGGGACAATCCACGGCGTATCGCGGGGCCAGTTGGGGGGCTTCTGCAGGAACTGGCTGTCCTTGAGGGGCACGACGGTGAAGGGATCCGCGGGGTCGGCCGGAGCGGGCATCATGGAGGCCAGCTCGGTCGACTGGGCGATGTCCTGGTTGTCGGAATCCACGAACCGCCATTTCGCCTTGGTGGGGACGAACCCGTCGATCAAGAGAAGCATGTGGCCGTACCGGGTCCCCTTCCAGTAGGCGGCGATGTGGTACCACGTGTCCTTGACGGGGCTGAAACGCGCCTTGATCTCGGCCCAGCCCTTGTCGTTGGGGATGGAGGTATTCCCGCCCTGCGAGGCGTCGGTGATCCGGTAGATGATCTCGTTCTCGAAGAGCTCGATTGAAATCCGGTTGATCTCGTCGGTTTCGCGGATGTCGAAGAGGCTGATCCGCGCGGCCGGACTGACCGCCGCGTCGAAGCGGATCCAGAACTCCGTGCCCCCGGCCGCGATGTCGGGGCGCTGGGGCATCGGCGCGAAAACCTCCTTGTGCTCCTTGTCGTAGGATTTCGCCTCGATCTTGTGGCCGTCGAGCTCCTCGTCGAAGTGCTCCATCCGGTAGAGCAGGCCGCCCGTGCCTCGGTAGTCCCGCTCGGTGCGCATCGAAATGAAATTCGGGTTGAGTCCCTGCGCGCTCTTCAAGGTCATGTCCGAAGGCTCGTGCTTCTCGAGGTCCTTCGGGAAGGTCTCCATCCGGCTCCCGAAGGGATAACCCAGGTATCCCCCGCCGACCAGGCCGGACGCCCCGAGGGCCTCCTCGATCCACTTCGGGAGCTTCGGGACGACGCCCGACGTGGAGACGAGCAGCCGGGGCGGGCCCATCATCCGGTCGAAGTCGAACTGGTTCTCCCACGACCGGGTCAGGATCATCGGGCAGCCCAGGTCGACGACCTCGCGGAACCCGGCCCCGCCTTGCGTCGTCCCCGCGGG
>DATHFI010000232.1:0-2572 GCA_035490275.1 Planctomycetota bacterium | reverse complement strand
CCCCGCCGGAGGTCCCGCCGGATCGATACGCCTACGGGGAGCGGGTGACGCTCGTCGAGACCAACTTCGACACCGCGACCGGACAGGAGGTGGGAGATCTCATCGACCGTCTTTTTTCGCGCGGCGTTTTGGACGTCTGGACCACACCTATACAGATGAAGAAATCGAGGCCGGGCGTGAAGCTCTCCGTGCTGGTCCAGGGGAGCGGCGTCGGCACCGCGATGGAAATCCTCCGCAATTCCCCGACGTTCGGAGTCCGCTTTCAGAACATGGCCCGGTTGATCCTGCCTCGCGAAATCAAGGAAGTCCAAACCCGGTTCGGCGCCATTCGATGCAAGGTCGGGTTCATGAACGACCGGGCGATCCGCGCGGCGCCGGAGTACGAGGACGTGGCCGCCGCGGCCCGCCGGGCCAAAGTCCCGTTCGACGTCGTCCACCTCGCCGCCTCGGAGGCCGGGCGCCGGCTGCTCGACGAATGACATGGCCCGCGAGTTCGCCGAGGTCGTCCTCCCGCTCCCCATCGACCACCCCTTCACGTACGGCGTGCCCCGGGAACTGCAGGAGGCCCTGCGCCCCGGCCACCGCGTAAGAGTCCCCTTCCGCGCCCGTACGCACTCGGGCTTCGTCGTGGGTTTTCCCAGGCGCCCGCCCGCGTTCAAGATCCGCGACATCGAGGCGATCCTCGATCCCGAGCCGATGCTCGACGAAAAGCTCCTCGACCTCGGTCGCTGGGTGGCGGACACCTACCTCTGCTCCTGGGGCCAGGCGCTCGAGGCGATGATTCCCGGCGGGGTGAAGCGCCCCACCGCCGGCCGCACCATTCCCGCCGCGCGCCCGGCCGCCTCGCCACCGGCCAATCCGCCCAAAACCGAGGCGCAGCGCCGTATTTTCGAGGCGCTCAAGGGCGCCGCCGAACCGGTTCCCGTCGCGGCGCTCCTCGATCGGGCTCGAGCCGGCCGGGGACCGCTCACCGCGCTCGTGAAAGGCGGCTACGCTGAAATCATCCAGCTGATCCCCGAGGCGGACACGCTCGACCGGGGCGCCGATGCCGGAGCGCAGGACGTGACCCCGACGGCCGAACAATCCGAAGCCCTGCGCGTGGTGAGTGCCGCGGTGGCCGCGCCGCCGCGCGGAGTCCTCCTCCATGGAGTCACCGGAAGCGGCAAGACCGAGGTCTACCTTCGGGCCATCACCGAGGTCGTGCGCGCGGGCCGCCAGGCGATCATGCTCGTTCCCGAAATCGCGCTGACTCCGCAGACGGTGGCGCGGTTCCGCGCCCGGTTCCCGCGCCTCGCCGTGCTCCATAGCGTCCTCTCGGAGACGGACCGCGCCCGCGCGTGGCGCGCCATCCGGGCCGGCGAGGTCGACGTGGTCGTCGGCGCGCGGTCCGCGATCTTCGCGCCCGTGCGGTCGCTGGGCCTCGTCGTCCTCGACGAGGAGCACGAGCAGGCCTACAAGCAGGAGGGCGATCCGCGCTATCACGCCCGGGATGTGGCGCTCCGGCGCGCCGAGCGCGAGGGGGCGGCCGTGATCCTGGGGAGCGCGACGCCGGCCCTCGAGACAATTCACGCCGCGCGCACGGGCCGCCTGAGACTCGCCCGGCTCCCGCGCCGGATCGAGGAGCGTCCGATGCCCCCCGTCCAGATCATCGACATGGCCGAGGAGCGGCGCGACACGAAGCACTATCCGCTTCTCTCCCGCTCCCTCGAGAAAGCTGTGAAAGAGGCGGTGGCCCGCAAGGAGCAGGTCCTCCTCTTCCTGAACCGGCGCGGCTACACGACCGTCATCCGGTGCCGCCGCTGCGACTGGGTCTTCCGCTGCAAGCGGTGCGACATCACGGTCACCTACCACAAGACCGAGAAGCTCGCGGAGTGCCACACCTGCGGCGCGACCCAGCCGCTCCCCGACCTCTGTCCCGAGTGCAAGACCGGAACCCTCTGGCATTTCGGGGTCGGCACGGAAAAGATCGAGGAGGAGATCCGGAAACGGCGACCCGAGCTGACGGTCGCGCGCATGGACAGTGACCGGATGAGGACGCGCAAGGACTACCGCGAGGCGCTCGGCGGCCTCTGGAGCGGCGAGACCGACGTGATCGTCGGGACACAGATGATCGCCAAGGGTCTCGACGTTCCCAACGTCACGGTGATCGGCGTGGTCAACGCCGACACGGCCTTCTACCTGCCGGATTTTCGCGCCTCGGAGCGGACGTTCCACCTCCTGACGCAAGTTGCGGGGCGCGCGGGCCGCGGACCCCGGGGCGGGCGGGTGATCGTCCAGACGTTCAACCCCAAGCACTACTCGATCGCGTGCGCGGCGGCCTACGACGAGGAGGGATTCGTCGCGAAGGAGCTGGAGTCGCGCCGCGAGCTCGGATATCCCCCCTACTCGCGGCTCGTCCGAATCCTCTTCCAGGGGTCGCGGGAGTCGGCGGTCCGCGCGGCGGCGGCGTCGTGGGATCGGAAGCTCGCGGAGGCCCTGCCCCCGATGCTCGTCTCGAAACTGGGGCCCGCCCCGGCGCCCTTCTTCCGCGTGAAGAACCGCTACCGCATCCACATTCTCCTGAAGGCGCAGG
>DATHFI010000231.1:0-2514 GCA_035490275.1 Planctomycetota bacterium | reverse complement strand
CGCGTCGCCCTCGATGTCTTCGCTGATGATGAGCAGGGGCTTGCCGGCCTTGGAGACCGCTTCGAGCAGCGGGATCAGGTCCTTGACGGCCGTGATCTTCTTCTCGTGGAGGAGGATGTAGCAGTCCTTGAAGGTCGCCTTCATCTCCTCGGGCTCGGTCACGAAGTAGGGCGAGATGTATCCCTTGTCGAACTGCATCCCCTCGACCCACTCGACGTTCGTCTCGAGGCCCTTGCCCTCCTCGACCGTGATGACGCCGTCCTTGCCGACCTTCTCCATGGCGTCGGCGAGCATCTTGCCGATGACCTCGTTGCCGCCCGCGGCGATCGTGCCGACGTGCTCGATGTCCTCCTTGCCCTTGACCTGGCGGGACATCTTCTTGAGCTCGTCGACGATGCCTTCGACGGCCTTCTCGATGCCGCGCTTGAGCGCGATCGGGTTGGCGCCGGCGGTGACGTTTTTCAGGCCCTCGTCGAAGATGGCCTCGGCGAGCACCGTGGCGGTGGTCGTGCCGTCGCCCGCGACGTCGTTCGTCTTCGAGGCGACTTCCTTGACCATCTGGGCGCCCATGTTCTCGTACGGGTCCTTCAGCTCGATCTCCTTGGCGACCGTGACGCCGTCCGAGGAAACCGTGGGAGCTCCCCACTTCTTCTCGAGGAGGACGTTCCGGCCCCGGGGACCCAGCGTGACCTTCACCGCCCTCGCAAGCTGCTTGACGCCCCGGCGCACGGCCTCGCGCGCCTCCTGCTCAAACGCAATTCTTTTCGCCGCCATGGCTTATCTCCTGATTCCTGATTCTTGATTCCTGATTCCTGATTCCGGGACTACTTTTTCCCGTTCTCGACGACCGCGAGGATCTCGCTCTCGCTGAGGATGAGATACTCCTTGTCGTTGACCTTGACCTCGCTCCCGGCGTAGCCGCCGAAGATGACGCGGTCGCCCTTCTTGACCTCGAGCTTCTTGACCTCTCCGTTGTCGAGGATCCGGCCCGAGCCGACCGCCACGACGGTGCCCTGCTTGGGCTTGTCCTTCGCGGTGTCGGGAAGCACGATTCCCCCGGCCGTCCGCTCTTCCGCCTCGCTCCGCTCGACCACGACCTTGTCCCGAAGTGGTTTCAGCGACGACATATGAAGCCCTCCCTTGATGACGATGCCCTGGATGTCCGAATCAGACAGACTGAATCAGCAAACTGGGTGCCAGCCCGTCCGCGAGGGGCGCGATCATAACAACCTGCGCTCCAAAAGAATAGGGGAACGTTTCCGCCGGCCTCCGGGGAGGGAGTCAATGTGGCAGGGGCAACTGCCGAGTCCGGATTGTGGATTGTCGATTGTGGATTGTGGATTTCCGATTTTCAGGATCCAGAATCGACCCGGTCAGCGACCAAAGCTCGCCCTGAAGTTGGGCCTGGGCTTCCAGAGGATCTCTAACTCCGCCGTCCCGTCGGGCGGGATGTCGACCTCGATGGTCACCTCCTCGCCAAGAAGATGCCAGGCCCGAATCCGGCGCCGCCCCGCCTCCACCCGGTCGATCCTGAATCGGCCCGAACCGTCCGTCACCGCGTGCGCGGCCCGCTTCGTCACCACGAGGCCCGCCTGCATCCAGGGGTGGATCGTGCACCGGACCGCGAGGCGCTCCTCGAACGGGAAGGTCTTTGAAATGGCCTCGCCCCCGGGAAACCCCTCGCCCACCGCCGGGTTGAGCAATCCCTTGATGGTGACATTGTGGGCCATCCCGTCGCTGTTCTTGAAGACGACCGGCCCCGGCGGGACGACGAGAAGGACCGGCGTGAAAAGACACGCCTTCTGGTCGAGCACCGGGACCGACTCGGACTTGAATTCCTCGCTCCGACCGTCGGCCTCGACGTACACCCCGGCGAGGCCACGCGTCGAGGGATCCACCTTGTAAAGTCCGACGTCGAGCGGGCCCGTCCCGCAATATTTCTCGAAGCCGCGCACCGAACCGGTCAGAGGGGCGATGTCCTCTGAATCGACGCGAACCCGGCCCGTGAGGCTTCCGAATCGCAGAGGAGTCTCAATCTTGGGCGGGATGGGCGGAGTCGCGGGAGGCGGGCCCGAATCCCCGCACGCCGCGGCCATGCAGAGGCCGAGGAGCCACAGCCGTCGCACTACTTATCTTTCTTGTCGGGTTTGTCCGGCTTGTCCGGCGACGCCGCCTTCGGAGGAGGTGCGTGCAGGCGGTTGAAGTTCATGAGGTATTCCACGGTTTTCCTCAGGCCCGGGTCCACCTCTCCCCCGCCGATTTCCTTGTAGCTCTGGTCCATCGCCGTCATCGGCGTGCCCGGGTAGATGAGCGAAGGCTGGCGGAGCCACGGATAGAGCCACCGCGGACGCAGGCGGTCCTCGGCCATCGACAACTCAGGCGCGAACTTGTAGGAGGCCATCGCGGTGCCTTCGGGCGGCCTGCCGTCCCAGTAGTGGCATTCGCCGCAGGTCCTCTTGAAGAACGTCTCGGCCTTCCGGAGGTCCTCCGCGTGGGCCGCGAATTGGACCGGAT
>DATHFI010000230.1:0-4156 GCA_035490275.1 Planctomycetota bacterium | reverse complement strand
TGAAATGGCCGGAAAGTTCTGCGTCACGCTCTCCTTCGCCCGGGACAATACGGACAAGGCGACCGTGGCCTTCGTCGTCGCCAACGCGGCCGTCGCGTCGGAGAAGGAGACGCTCGTCTTCCTGAGCATCGAGGGCGTCCGCCTCTGCCAGAAGGGCTTCGCCGACGACATCCGCGAGGAGGGCTTCGCGCCCCTCAAGGAGCTCATGGACAACTTCGTGAAGGCGGGCGGCAAGATCTGGGTCTGCTCCCCCTGCTTCAAGAAGCGCGGGCTGAACGAGGCGAACCTCGTCGCGGGGGCCACGATCGTGGGCGGCGCGAAGCTCGTCGAATTCCTGAGCGCAGGTTCGCCGAGCGTCTGCTATTGATGCCGATGACGGATGACCGATGACGGATGACAGACATCCGTTGCCTCCGGACGTGAGCTTCGACGGCGGGGACCTCGACTGCGGCAACGGCCTCCTGCTCCTGATCCGACGCCACATCGATCCGCTGGAGCGCGGAGGCCTGCTGGAAATCAGGTCCACCGAGATCTCGGTCGAGGAGGACCTGCCCGCGTGGTGCCGGCTGACGGGGAACGAACTTATTTCGTTCACCCGCCAGGGGACGCTCCGCAGTTTCCTCGTCTGCAAGGGGGCGCTGAAGGAACGCCGCGCGACGGGTCCCTCCCCGCGGTTAGCGGTTGAGTCCGCCGGAACCGTTCCGGTCCATATCCCGGCGTCGCTCCCCCCTCCGGCTCCCGCACCCGCGATTCCCGCCCTCTCCATCTTCGGCATCGGGAGCTGGCCGCGCCCGCGATGGATGCTCCGCGCGATCCACGAACGCCTCGAGGGCCGACTCTCCGAGGAGGAATTCCATGCCACGGGGGACGACGCGGTCCGCCTCGCGGTCGAAGCGCAGCTCCGGGCCGGCGTGGACGTCGTGACCGACGGCGAACAGCGGCGCGACAGCTACGCCAACTTCATCGGCGGACGCCTCGACAATTGCCAGCTCATCCCGCTCACGGACCTCCTGCCGTTGGTCGACCATCCCGAGGAGCTGGCTGAACAATTCAAATCGCTCGATGTTCCCGCTTCCGAGATCCGCCATCCCGCCGCCTTCGGGAAGATCGGCCGGAGCCGCCCCATCGCCGGCCACGAACTCCAGTTCGCGAAGACGCTGACCAACCGACCCGTGAAAGTGGCCCTGCCCGGGCCCTACCTCCTGAGCCGCGTGATGTGGATGGAGTGCATCTCGGACCGGGCCTACGCGTCGCGGGAGGAACTCGCGAAGGACATCGTGCGGGTCCTGCGCGAGGAGCTCTTCTTTCTCCTCGCCGGGGGGGCCGCGATCGTCCAGTTCGACGAGCCGGTCCTCACGGAGGTCGTCCACACGGGGCCGAAGACGGGGCGAACGTTCATGTGCGGCGCGCTGAGCGCGAAACAGGACGTCCAGAAGGAGCTGGAGTTCGCCCGCGACCTCATCAACGCCGTCGTGAAGGGGGCGCCGCGCGATCGGACGGCGATCCACGTCTGCCGGGGCAACTGGACCCCGGACGAGAGCGCGGCGTTGACCGGCGACTACCGGCCCCTCACGATGCTGCTCCGCGGCCTCGACGTGGGCGCGTATTTCCTCGAGCTCTGCACGCCGAGGGCGGGCGAGATCGAGGTTCTCCGCGGGCTTCCCGACGACCGGCGCATCGGCGTGGGCGTTGTCAACCCCAAGCGGCCGGAGGTGGAGTCCGTGGAGGAGATCCTCGCCAAGGCGCGACGAGCGGTCGATCTCTTCGGCCGCGAGCGGGTCCTCTTCAATCCGGACTGCGGCTTCGCGACCTTCGCGGACAATCCCGTCGCCTCGGCCGCGGCCGCCGAGGGAAAACTGCGTGCCATCGCCTCCGCCGCGGGAAAAATCCGCGATTCCCGTACCGCCCCGGCCTCCCCGTCGTAGATAATGGCTGTACATTCAATTGGAGGAGGTGTCATGAAGAGGATCGCGATGGCTTCGCTGGCCGCCGCCTTCCTGTGCGGGCTCACCCTGGCCCAGGACATGGGCGGCGGAATGGGAGCCAAGCCGCAGGAGAAGGCGTGCGACGTCTCCAAGGTGGAAACGCGCGACTACTGCCCCACGTGCAAGGCGTGGCCGGCCTCCGATCAGATCGAGAAGGGGAACTGCAAGACCTGCAAGGGCAAGGTCGAGAAGGCCGAGACGTGCGTCAAGACGTGCTTCACGTGCAAGATGCACGGGGCCCCCGCGCGCCATTCCAAGGATTGCTGCGGCGCCAAGGGGTGCTGCAAGGAAATCCCGGTCCTGGCGCTCGTGTGGTACAAGTGCGACGCGTGCTCCGCGAAGGCCCGCAAGGAGACCGACGTCAAGCACGCGACCGAAACCTGCGCGGGCAAGATCGCCAAGACCTGCGAGCAGTCCGGCACGTTCCCCCACGGAGGCGAGGAATCGAAGTAGTTCATCCGACGGAATCCCGAGCGCCCTGGCCTACCGGTCGGGGCGCTTTTTTTTTGGGCGCGATCCGCTAGGATGGGCCCATGGCCGAATCGAAACGTCTGACCGATTACACCACCTGCGGCGGCTGAGCCTCGAAACTGGGGCCTCATGAGTTGCATGAGGCGCTCGACGGCCTGAAGATCTGGCAGTCGCCCGAGGTGATCGAGGGGATCGACACCTTCGACGACGCCGGGATCTACCGCATTGCCGACGGCACGGCGCTCGTCCAGACCGTCGACTTTTTCACGCCGGTCGTCGACGACCCGTACGCCTTCGGCCAGGTCGCCACCGCGAACGCCCTCTCGGACGTCTACGCGATGGGCGGCCGGCCCGTCACGGCGCTCAATATCCTCTGCGTTCCGGCCGGGGACCTCCCGCTCGACGACCTCCACCGCATCCTGCAGGGCGGCGCGGACAAGCTGAAGGAGGCGGAGTGCTCCCTCCTCGGCGGCCACACGGTGATCGACAAGGAGCTCAAGTTCGGATGTTCGATCACGGGGCTCATCGACCCGGGGAAAGTCTGGTCGAACGCGGGGGCGAAGGTCGGACACCGGCTCGTGCTGACGAAATTCCTCGGGACGGGCATCCTCTGCAGCGCGCTCAAGCAGGGCAAGCTCGACGCCGCCACGATCGCGGAGGTGACCCGGAGCATGGCGACGCTCAATCGTGCCGCGTGCGAGGCGGCGAGGAAGGTCGGCGGGATCTCGGCCGCGACGGACGTCACGGGATTCGGCCTCGCCGGCCACGCGGGCCAGATGGCGAAGGCAAGCGGCGTGACGATCCGGCTCGACGCCGCGGCGCTGCCCATCTTTCCCCTGGCGATCACCCTGGCCAAGGGAGGGTTGAAGACCCGGGGCGACAAAACGAATCGTGTTTTCCTCAAAGGCCGCTGGGAGACCGCGAAGAGCGTCGAGCCTGTGCTCGAGGATCTGTGCTTCGACCCGCAGACGTCGGGGGGTCTGCTCCTCGTCGTCGCCCCGGACCGCCTCGACGCGCTCGTCGCGGCCCTCAAGTCCGCGAACACGCTCGCGGCGGCGGTCGTCGGCGAAGTCTTGCCGCGGGCCGGCGGCCTGGACCTGAAGATCCAGTAACGTCCGGCCATTCGCATGCGGGATGCCGGATGCGTGATGCGGTATGCGGCCCTCACACCTTGGGTATGGCGATCTTCCTCTTCTTCGCGAACGCCCTCGCCTCCTCGTACCCCGCGTCCGCGTGGCGGACGACCCCGATGCCGGGATCGTTCGTGAGCACGCGTGCGATCTTCTCCGAGGCGAGCTTCGTTCCGTCGCAGCAGACGACCATCCCCGCGTGGATCGAATAGCCGATCCCCACCCCGCCGCCGTGGTGGACGCTCGTCCACGTCGCGCCGCTCGCCGTGTTCAGGAGCGCGTTCAGGATCGGCCAGTCGGCAATCGCATCCGAGCCGTCCTTCATCGCCTCCGTCTCGCGGTGGGGCGACGCGACGCTCCCGCAGTCGAGATGGTCCCGCCCGATCACCACAGGCCCCTTCAGCCGCCCCCGCTTCACAAGGGAATTGATCACCTGCCCGAATTCCTCGCGCTCGCCGTACCCGAGCCAGCAGATCCGCGCGGGCAAGCCCTGGAACTTCACCTTGCCCTGCGCCAGGGGAATCCACTTCCGGAGCACGGAATCGTGCGGGAAAAGCCGGAGCACTTCGG
>DATHFI010000229.1:0-3033 GCA_035490275.1 Planctomycetota bacterium | reverse complement strand
CCTCGGGAAAACCCCGCCGCGATGTTCGCGCTCGTCTCCCACCTCATGGACGCCCGGCGCGGCCGCCCCATCCACGTGATGATGCCTTATGCCCGCGCGCTTCGCGAGGCCGCCGACTGGTTCCGCCAGCTCTGGGCCGAGAGCCTCGGCAAGCGGCGCACCGAGGGGGGGCGCGAGGTCTGCGTCGGCCCCACGCCCGTGGTGGCGCTCGGCGCGACCGACCAGCATTCGCAGATCCAGCTCTTCGTCGACGGCCCCCAGGACAAGCTGGTCACCTTCGTCACGCTCCAGAGGTACCGGCGGGACGTCTACATCCCCGCCGCGGTGCGCGATCCCGCGGCCGATTTCCTGCACGGCAAGAGTTTCTCGGACCTGATCGTCGCGGAACAGAAGGGAACCGAGGCGGCCCTCGCGGCGGCCGGCCGGCCGAGCATGACGGTGGAACTGACCCAGGTCTCGCCACGGACGATCGGGGCCTTCTTCTTCTTCTTCGAAATGGCCACGGTCTTCGCGGGTCGCCTGTACGGCGTCGATCCCTTCGGCCAGCCCGGAGTCGAGGCGGGCAAGCGCGCCGCCTTCGCGCTCCTGGGTCGCGAGGGATTCGCGGCCGGGGCCGCGGAGGTCGAGGCCGCGGTCGCGCCCGACCCGAAGTACGTCGTCCGATGAAGGACTCCAAGCTCTACCGGCGGAGCGTGAGGTTCCTTCTCCACGACTTGTGGACGCGCGAGGTCGGCAAGGGCTGGCGCGCGACGCTGACCTACGTCCTGCGCACCGGCGTGCTCGTCGTCGAGAACACCTGGAATCGCGAGCTCCTCGTGCGCGCCGCGGCCCTGACGTACCAGGTCGTCTTCGCGGTCATCCCCCTCTTCGCGGTCTCCCTCGCCCTCTTCAAGACGTTCGGCGGATTCCAGAAGGTCGCGGGGGACGTGCGGGACTTCCTGCTGCGCAACCTCGCCCCCAATCTCGGGGAGCAGGTCGTGCAGACCATGAACAACCTCATCGACCGGATGGACGCGAAGGCGATCAGCATCGTGGGTTTCGCGATCCTCCTGTACACCTCGGTTTCACTGCTCTCCACGGTCGAGGGCGCGTTCAACCGGATCTGGGGGGTGCGGCGATCGCGCTCCCTGGTGCGGCGGCTGACCGTCTACTGGACGCTGCTCACGTTCGGGCCGGTCTGCCTGGCCATCTCGCTCGCGGTCACCGGATTCGTCCGGAACCAGGGCGCTTATCGATGGATCCTGGAGAATGTCCCGCTGGCGAACATGGCGATGCTCGTGATCGTCCCATGCCTGCTCACGTGGGTCGTCTTCACGGCGATGTACAAGATCATTCCGAACACGCGCGTTTCGTGGAGCGCCGCGGTGATCGGAGCCCTGGTGGGAGGCACCGCGTGGGAGATCCTCAAGGGGCTCTTCATTCTCTACAACGACCGGGTCGTCGCGAGCTACGAGGTCTACGGAACGCTGAGCGCGATTCCCATCTTCCTGCTGTGGATCTACCTGTCGTGGGTGCTCGTGCTCTTCGGCGGGGAAATCGCGTTCGCGGCGCAGCACGTGAAGACGTACCGGCGCGAGGTCGACGCGCCGAAGCTCAGCCACGCCTTCATGGAGCGGCTCGCGGTGCACCTCATGGTCGAGATCGCGCGCGATTTCATCGGCGGGCGCGACCCCGCGACGTCCGAGGCGCTGGCCGACCGCCTGAAAGTCCCGGTGCGGGCCTGCAATGATGTGCTCTTCCACCTGACCGGCGGCGGGCTCCTGCGCGAAGTCAGCCACGGCCAGGTGACGACGTACCTGCCCGCCGAGGATCTCGACCGGATCACCGTCAAGCGGATCGTCGACGCCCTGCGCCGGCACGGCGACGAGCCGGCGCTCGCGGTGGAGGGAGTCGCCGGGGACCGCCTGGGCCGGATCCTCCAGGAAGCGGAGGAAAGTTCCTCGAAACAGCTCGACCAGGTGACCTTGAGGGAGCTGACCTCGGAAACCAAGGGACCCTGAGGAAGGCCGAAATGCCCTGGTGCCCCAAGTGCCGCGAAGAATTCCGCCAGGGCTTCGATCGCTGCGTCGACTGCGATGTTGGGCTCGTCGGCGAGCTGCCCCCCGAACCGACGAGGCCGATGGCAACCTACATATCCCGGGTGACGGTTTACCAGACCACCCAACCCTCCGAAGCGATCCTGGTGACTTCCCTTCTCGAGGGTAACGGGACTCCCGCCAGCATCGATAATCAGAACGCCACCCAGTGGCTGATCGGTATGCCCACCCCGGCGATCCCGCTCGTGGTGAGCGTCGCCACTCCGGACGCGGACGATGCAAAATCGATCGTTTCTGAGGCGATCCGTGCGCGACCCCGGGATGCGGGACTTCCAAAAGGCACGAATCGCAGGTGGCTGATCGCCCTCGCCCTCCTGGTTCCGGCCATGGTTGACGGCACGACCTTACTCGGCAGTTCGGCGCCCTTCGCGGCCGCAGGTGCCTGGGCCGCCCTAGCGGCGGGACTAATTCTCGATCTCAGGAATCGACGTCCGGGATCCGAATTCTCAGAGGCGAAAATCGGATTCTTCTTCTTAGTCGGCGCTTTAGCATCGGTGGGCATCGCCCTGACGGCTGGTCCGTGGCTATTGGCCCATTCGAACATCCGCAGGTACAGCATCAATCATGCCTTCGCGATCGCGGGACCGCTCGAAGAGAAGTCGAAATTCCTTCCAGTATTCCTGATTCTCGCGGACAGGCCCGCATGGCGACGCGATCCGTTTGCCTGGATAATCGCGGCCGCAGCGGCGGGGGCCGGATTCGGATTGGTCGAGAACTTGGGCAAATTCCAAACCTCCAGGGTCGACACGGGCGAAGCCCTGGTCGCCACCTGCGCGGGACTTCTGCACCCTGCCCTGTCGGGCATGGTCGGGTACTTCGTCGCGCGATACGCGACGCGGGATGTAAGCGTAATGGCGGGCCTTGGAGGCCTGGCGCTCGCGGCGCTGATCCATGGGACGTGGGACGCTCTCGCTTTCAAGGGCTTCGGATGGATTTG
>DATHFI010000228.1:0-6203 GCA_035490275.1 Planctomycetota bacterium | reverse complement strand
CCCGAGAAGGCGATTACCCTTTTCCAGGACGCCCTCAAGGAAATCGAGACGAAGAAGCTCCGCGAGATCAACAAGGCGCGCATCTTCTACCATTGGGCGCTCCACCTCCGGGACCGGGGCGACGTCGAGGGCGCCCAGGCGATGCTCAGCCGCCTCCGGAAGGAGTGCGGAGACTGCCACCTGCGGCCGGTTTCCTTCTCAAGGTCGATCGAGATCGCGCGCCGAAAAGGCGTGGAGGCGCACAAGGCGATTCTCCAGGAGATGAAGTCCGAGCCCGAGCCCCTCGCGGGGGAGGCGGAAATGGGCCTGGCCGACCTCGCCTTCACCGGCGGGAACTACGACGAAGCGCTGGCGGGCTACAGCCGGATCTCCGGCAACTCCGCCGAGGCGAAACTGGGCATCTTCCGCTGCCTGAAGGCGCTGAATAAGACCGCGGACCTCGAGGCCTTCGCGAAGAAGGTGCTCGAAGACCGGACCGCCGCCATGTCGCTCCAGCAGGCCGCCGGCGCGTGGTCCGCGGGGTCGCTGCTCGAAAAGGCGGCGAAGGACAAGCCCCGGGTCCGGGACGCGATCCTCGCGGCCGCCAAGGCCATCGCGATCGGCCCCCCGGAGCGCAAGGAGGACGCCGAGGACTACGTGTCGGCCCTCCGCGTGGCGGCCAAGGGTTACGCCGCCCTCGCCGCCGACGCGGCCAAGCCCGAGCAGAAACAGGATTACAAGACGCGCGCCGTGGCGTACCTCACGGAGATCATCCGCGTCTACAAGGGCACGCCGTGGGCGGAGTCGGCCACGCAGGAAAGGCAGTCGCTCGGCGTCCAGGACGAATGATCAAGGGAGCCCGGGTCGCCGACCGCGACTTGGAGTGACGGATGAGCGAAGAAACGCCCGCGGCGCCGGTCGAACCCTCCCAGACGCCCCCGGGGCCCGCCCGGCCCGGGATGGCCCGTCCCCTCGCGCCCCGCAAGCTCCCGCCCAAGATCGTAAAGCCCAGCCGGCTCAAGGCCTACTTGGTCCTCGGGATCCTGGCGTCGACCGTCATTCTCCTCGGCTGGATCGGGTTGCGACTCTGGAGCTATTTCCACCGGAAGCCGGCGGAACCGCAGAGGAACGTGGGCAAGGAATGGTCCAACGCCTACGGCAAGGCCAATGGCGCCCACACCGACATTTTCAAGCTGGAAGCCAAGGTCTGGACGGCCGGCGAAGAACTCAAGCCTGAAGACATCGAGAAGATCAAGGCGGGACTCAAGGACTACGAGACCGTCGCGGAAATCTACCATGACCTCCGCGAGGCCATCCTGAGACAGGGGAAACCCTCCCAGGAAATCCTCGACATGGAACGGCGGATGATCGAGGTGAAGACCTGGATCTGGGACGCCAACGGGGTCCTGGAGCCCGTAAAGAAACCCCTCGAGTACGGCGGCCTCTACATCCCCATGTACCGGGCCGAGAAGCGGATGAGCCAGGCTGCGAAGCGGCTCAAGGAGATCAAGGAAAAGGGCAAGGAGATCCGCGACACCGGCGACGCGGCCCAGATCAAGAAGGCCGTCGACGAGATCAAATCGCTCGGGGAGACCTTCGCCGCCTGCCGCGACGAGTTCGGTCGGCTCGACGACGACCTGAAGAAGGGGCTCATCCTTCCGGAGCTGACGCCGGAAGGACTTCGGGAGCTCGGCGACCTGCGCGAGTACGCCAGCACCGCGCAGATGTGCTTCAAGGAGTCCAGGGAATTGCGGTCGGAATTCCCGACGATCGAGGAGCCGCCGAAACAGGAGCCTCCGAAAGAGGAGCCTCCGAAAGAGACCCCCAAGGAAACTCCGAAGGAAACTCCGAAGGAGCAACCGCCGAAGGTAGATCCCCCGAAGGAAAATCCCCCGAAGGAGAATCCACCAAAGGAAGAGCCGCCGAAGGAGCCTCCGAAATGAGCCTTCCGTGCCCCTCGTGCGGCGCCGCCATAGCGGCTTCCGATCCGACCTGCCCCTCCTGCGGGGCGGAGCGCGCCGTCCGCAAGCCGGTCAAGGCCTCCTCGGCCGACGACGTTTTCCAGTACGTGAAGATCGTCGGCATCCTGGTCGTCGTGGTGGTGGTCGTCCTGATCGTCGCGGGGACCATGGGCTCCGGCACCGCGGCGTGCGCGGAATGCAAGGGCGCCAAGATCGTCAAGTGCCAGAACTGCCTGGACGGCCGGAACCTCTGCCATAACTGCAAGGGCTCCGGGTTCGACCCCCAGAACTTCTCCACCTGCCCGGTCTGCAAGGGCAAGGGCGACACCGCGGTGTGCTGGAAGTGCCAGGGACACCGCGAGAAGCCTTGCCCCTCCTGCAAAGGCACCGGCGTGCGCTCGGAGTAGTTCCATGACCGAGCCCCCCCGCATCCTCCTCGTCGAGGACGACCGCGAGAACGGCCTCATGCTCAAAGAGGTCCTCTCGAACTGGGGCTACGCCGTGACCCCGGCCTTCACCGGTGACGAGGCGCTCCGGTTCGCGCGCTCGGAGAAGTTCGAGCTCGTTCTGGCCGACATCCGGATGCCGAAGATCGGCGGCCTCCAGGTCCTGCGGGAGATCCGCCAGCTCCGGCCCCTCACCCAGGTCGTCATGATGACCGGGTTCGGATCGGTCGACACGGCCGTGGAGGCGATGAAGGCGGGGGCCTTCGATTACGTTTCGAAGCCCTTCAAGTTCGACGAGATCAAGCTGACGCTGAGCCGCGCGCTCGAACACCACCGGGCGCTCGCGGTCAAGACCGAGGCGCCGCCCGAGGCGGTCGCGGGCGCGCGGTTCAATCTCGTGGGCCACTCCCGCGCCATGGCGGAGCTGTACAAGACGATCGCCAAGGTCGCGCCGGGGCGCACGACGGTCCTCATCCAGGGCGAGAGCGGGACGGGCAAGGAGCTCGTCGCCCGCGCCATCCACCAGAACAGCGACCGCACGGCGAAACCGTTCGTGGCGATCAACTGCGCCGCCCTGCCCGACATGCTGCTCGAGTCGGAGCTCTTCGGCTACACCCGCGGGGCGCACAGCACGGCGGTGGGCGACAAGCCGGGCGTATTCGAGGTGGCCTCGGGCGGGACCCTGCTCCTCGACGAAGTGGGGGACATGAGCATTTCCCTCCAGTCGAAGCTGCTCCGGGTGCTCGAGGAGTCCGAGACCCGGCGCCTCGGCGACACGAAAACCATCAAGACGGACGTGCGCATCCTCGCTTCCTCCAACAAGAACCTGCTGGATCTGGTGAAGGAGGGAAAGTTCCGCGCGGACCTCTTCTACCGCTTCAACGTCGTGACGATCACCACGCCCCCGCTGCGATGGCACAAGGAGGACATTCCCTCCCTGTGCGAGCATTTCATCCGGCGATTCAACGGCCTGGCGGGAAAGGACATCACGGGCGTGTCCGACGAGGCGCTCCGGCCGCTGCAGGAGTACGACTGGCCCGGAAACGTGCGGGAGCTGGAGCACGTGATCGAGCGGGCGGTGGTCCTGAACACGAAATCCCAGATCATGCTCGAGGACCTGCCCGAGGAATTGCGCGCCCCCAAGGTCGCCGCAGGCGGGGCTTCCCCTCCGCCGGCGCCGCACCCACCCGGGGGATCGCTGCAGGAAATGGAGCGGCTTCACATCGCCCAGGTGGTGCAGGAGACACACGGCAACATCAAGGCCGCCGCGGACCGGCTTGGGATTGACCGCAAGACCCTGTACCGAAAACTGGCCGAATACGGGATTGAAGTGCGGCGAGCCCGGAATGGAACGGACGGAGCGTAAGGACAGACTTCAGATTTCCGACTTCAGACTTCAGGTTGAGATTTTCAGTTATCAGCCTTCAGCAGTCATCAGGACTGACAACTTCTGAAGTCTGAAGTCCGAGGTCTGACAACTACTTGGTTGCTTCGTCCGCCTGGCTCATCTCGGCCGTTTCCCGCTTCGACTGCCAGAGCGCCCAGATGACCGCGGCGAGGCACACGACCACGACGGCCCAGCCGGCGCCCGCCGCCGATCCGCGCACGTTGTAGGTGATCATCAGGGGAAGGGCGATCAGGCTCACCATGTTCATGACCTTGACGAGCGGATTGATCGCGGGGCCCGCGGTGTCCTTGAGCGGATCGCCGACGGTGTCGCCCGTGACGGCCGCCTTGTGCGCCTCGGATCCCTTGCCGCCGTACAGCCCGTCCTCGATCGCCTTCTTCGCGTTGTCCCAGGCGCCGCCCGCGTTCGCCATGAAGACGGCGAGGAGCTGGCCGACGAGGATCATGCCGGCGAGAAATCCGCCGAGGCCGTACGGGCCGAGGAGGAACCCGACGAGGAGCGGGGTGATGATGCCGAGGAGCCCCGGCCCGATCAGCTCTTTTTGCGCCGCGGTGGTGCAGATGCCGACCACGCGGCCGTAGTCGGGCTTCTTCGTGCCGGCCCAGATCTCCTTGTCCTTGAACTGGAGCCGGACCTCCTTGACGATCAGGAACGCCGCGCGTCCGACCGCGCGGAGAAGCATGCTCGAGAAGAGGAACGGCACCGCGCCGCCGAGGAGGAGCCCGATGAAGACGATCGGCTCCGCCACGGTGAGCTTCGCCGCCTCCTTGGCGTACTCCAGCGCCGTCATGCGGCCGATCGCCTCCTCGCTTCCCACGGCGATGACGGCGACGAAGCTGGCGAAGAGGGAGACCGCCGCGATGACCGCGGAGCCGATCGCGATGCCCTTGGTCTCGGCCTTGGTCGTATTCCCGACGGCGTCGAGGTCCGCGAGGATCTGCCGGGCGCGCTTGTAGCTCCCCGGCTCCTTCTTCTCCATCTCGGCCTTGTCGTACCCCATCTCGCCGATGCCGTTCGCGTTGTCCGCGACGGGGCCGAAGACGTCCATCGAGATCGTGTTGCCGGTCAGGGTCAGCATGCCGATGCCGCACATGGCCACGCCGTAGGCGACGAAGATCGGGCTCGTCCCCGTGTAGAGCATGACCGACCCGAGGATCGCGCCCGCGATGATCAGAATCGAGTAGACCGTCGATTCGTATCCGACCGCGATGCCCTGGATGATGTTCGTCGCGTGGCCGGTCTGGCACGCCTTCGCGAGCGACTTCACCGGCGCGTACTGCGTGTGGGTGAAGTAGCTCGTGCACTTGTTCAGCGCCACGGCGAGGATGATGCCGATCAGGCAGGTGAGCGCGGGGCGCATGTCGATGCCCTTCGTCCCGAACGTCATCCACCCCGGCTGTTCGGTGAGGATCGGCTTGGAGTAGGACCCCAGCCACGCCTTCACCCGATCGGAATTCTCGTCCTTCTGCGCATCCCGCTTCTTGGGGTCGGTGATCTTCTCCGGATCAGGCAGCCTCGACTCGAACGCGGCCCGATCCTTCGTGAACTGCTCGGTCACGGCGAAGCCGCCGAGCGCCTGCGGATACGTCTTCATGTAGCCGTCGTCGAACTTGAGGTACACGAGCCCGAGCAGGATGAATCCCACGACGGAGATCACGCTCCCGATCATGAAGCCCCGGTGCACGGAGTGCAGGGCCGTGTCCGACGTGTCCTTGTCGCCGGCGCGCACGCTGTACGTGCTGATGATCGAGCCGATGACGCCGATGGCGCGCACGAGCAGGGGGAAGATGACCCCCTTGTGGCCGAAGCTGGCGTAGCCGAGGATCATCGCGGCGACGATCGTCACCTCGTACGACTCGAAGATGTCGGCCGCCATGCCCGCGCAATCGCCGACGTTGTCCCCGACGTTGTCCGCGATGGTCGCCGCGTTGCGGGGATCGTCCTCGGGGATGCCCGCCTCGATCTTGCCGACGAGGTCGGCGCCGACGTCCGCGGCCTTCGTGTAGATGCCGCCGCCGACGCGCATGAAGAGCGCGAGGAGCGTGCCGCCGAAGCCGAACCCGAGGAGCGCCTCGTAGGCCTTCTCGCCGAACATCATGAAGATCAGGGTGCCGCCGAGGAGGCCGAGGCCGTCCGTCAGCATCCCGGTGATCGTGCCGGTGCGGTACCCGAGCTGCATCGCCGTGCCGTAGCTGGTGCGGGCGGCCGCCGCGACGCGCAGGTTGCCCTGGGTCGCGAGCCTCATGCCGATGAACCCGACGAGCCAGCTGAACGTGGCGCCGATGATGAAGGCGCCCGCGCGGCCCACCGCGAGGGTCATCCCCGTGTCCAGCTTGGTGAAGAACAGGACGAGGGTGACGACCACCATCAACGGAACGAGCCGTTTCCCCTGCTGCGCCATGTAGGCGT
>DATHFI010000227.1:0-8995 GCA_035490275.1 Planctomycetota bacterium | reverse complement strand
GTGGCGTCGGTTCCGGCCGAGGAAATCCCGCCGCTGACCCATTTCGGCGACCTGCTCGTCGGTTCGGGCGAGGGAGAGGCGTCGACGACGCGCGCCTTCGCGAAAATCCTGGCCGACCTCCTCAAGGACGAGAAGTTCGGCAAGCGCGTGGTGCCGATCATCCCCGACGAAGCGCGGACGTTCGGGCTCGACGCGCTCTTCAAGCGGTTCGGCATCTATTCGTCGGTGGGGCAGGTGTACCAGCCCGTCGACAGCGAGATGCTGATCACGTACCGCGAGGCGAAGGACGGGCAGGTGCTCGAGGAGGGCATCTGCGAGGCGGGCGCGATGGCGACGTTCACCGCGGCGGGGACCTCGTACGCCACGCACGGCGTCACGATGATCCCGCTCTATATTTTCTACTCGATGTTCGGATACCAGCGGACGGGCGACCAGGTGTGGGCCTTCGGCGACGCGCGCGGGAAGGGATTCCTGCTCGGCGCGACCGCCGGCCGGACGACGCTGAACGGCGAGGGGCTCCAGCACGAGGACGGCCACAGCCCGCTCCTCTTCAGCGTGGTGCCGAACTGCCGGACGTACGATCCCGCGTGGGCGTTCGAGCTCGCGGTCATCATCCGGGACGGGCTGGCGCGGATGTACCAGAAGCAGGAGGACTGCTTCTATTACATCACGCTCTACAACGAGAACTATCCGATGCCTCCGATGCCGCCCGGCGTGGAGGAGGGGATCCTGAAGGGGCTGTACAGGTTCCGGCCGGCCACGAAAATCCCGGGCGCCAAGGGACGAGTCGCCCAAATTCTGGGAAGCGGGACGATCCTGCGGGAGGCCATGCGGGCGCAGGAGATTCTCGCGGAGCGGTGGAAGGTCGCCGCGGACGTCTGGAGCGCGACGAGCTACACGCTGCTGCGGCGTCAGGCGCTGGCCGCGGAGCGGTGGAACCGGCTCCATCCCGGTGAGAAGGCGCGGACGCCGTACGTCGCGGAGCAGCTCGGAGCGACGGAGGGTCCGGTGGTCGCGACGAGCGACTACATGAAGGCGGTGCCCGACCAGATCGCGCGGTGGGTTCCGGGCCGTTTCCTGCCGCTCGGCACGGATGGCTACGGCCTGAGCGACTCGCGGCCCGCGCTCCGCCGCCACTTCGAGATCGACGCGGAGCACGTCGTGGTGGCGGTCCTCCACGAACTGTCACGACTCGGCAATGTTCCTTCCGCCGATGTGGTCGCCGCGATCAAGGAGTACAACATCAACCCGGACGCGACTGATCCCGCAACCCGCTGAAGCGGGAGTCACGAGTCGGAAGTCGAGCGTCGAGAGTCGAAAAAGGAAGTCGCGAGTCGACCGTCACGCGTCGCGGGTCGAGGGAAGGAGCAACCGCAGTGCACCTTGCGCTCCTTGCAACCCTCGCGTGTGCCTGTCCAATCACCCTGCAGGACGACCCCGCCGCGCTCATTGAGAAACTGCGCTCGGAGAGCATCGAGGTCCGCGAAGCGGCGACGAAGCGCCTCAAGGAGCTCGGCAAGGCGGCGCGGCCTGCGCTCGAGAAGGCGGCGAAGGACCCCGACGGCGAACTGGCCGCTCGCGCCGCGTTCCTGCTCCGAATCCTCCAGCTCCGAGATGAGCTCAGCACAAATCTGCAGAAGGCGATGCCGGACGCCGTGGAGAGGCTTGCCCTGGGGAAGGGGGCCGAATGGACGGCCGTTTTTCTCGAGGCGACCGCCACGGACGATCAAGGGAACCGGAAGTTCCAAGCCATCGTGCGCGGGGACCTGATTCCGCTGGCCGCGAACGCGATTCGCGGCGCGGAAAAGAGCGACGAAAAGTTGAAAGCCAACTGGGAGGCCTGCAACTGGCGGCTGAGATCAGCCCTGCCCGAAATGCAGAAGCTATTGCGCGACCCGGACGCCCAGGTCCGACAGTTGGCGCTCGTGTGGTACGTCGTGCTTGGAGGGCGAGAGGTGGCCGGCCAAGTCGCGGAACTTCTCAAGGATGGCAACGTCCAGGTCCGTCAGCACGCGGCCAATCACCTCGGGTATATCGGGACGAAGGCCCAAGTTGGAGAGCTCCAGGCCGCTCTCAAGGATCCGGATCCAACCGTTCAACTGAATGCCGCGAGAGCCCTCGGCAAGCTGGGCGACCGGACCGCCGTCGATTCCATTCTTCCTTTCCTGGATACGAAACTCCTGGGAGACGCCGCGATGGCGCTAGGGGAGCTTGGATGCAATGAGCACGCGGAGAAGATCGCCGCGCTTCTCAAGGATGACGAATCCCGGTGGTATGCGCTGATCGCCCTTGATCTTCTGGATGCCCGCGATCGGGCCGAAACCATCGCCAAGTACCTCGACGTCGGCGGCCCGGGCACCCCCGGTCATGCGGCCATGGTCCTGGCAAGCTGGAAGATCCGGGCCTACTCGGACAAGATCGCCGCCATGGTGAAAGACAAGATTCCGGGCGATTACGGCCTTGCGATCATGGCTGTGGGCCGGATGGGCGACGCCCGCCACGCCAAGACACTCGTTCCGATGTTGAAGGATGACTCGAACTACATGAGGGCGGATGCGGCCGAGGCGCTCGAACTCCTCGATGCCCGCGACTGCGCCGGCGACCTCGCGTCGCTCCTCAAGGACGGGGACGCCCACGCCAGGAGCCACGGCGCGTTGGCCCTGGGAAAGCTCGCGTCAAGAATGCCCGAGTCGGACCGGAAGGCGTGGATCGAAGCGCTGCGTCCGCTGGAGAAGGACCCTTCGGAAGCTGTCCGGTTCGCGGCATCGATCTCGCTCGTCCGGCTGGGCGTCAAGAGTCGGGCGGAAGTTCTGGACCTGGTTCGGCGGCTGGATTCCACCTGGTTCGAGTCTTGGAGGGTCATGGCCGGCGAGTGCACCCTCGCCCTGACGCAGGCCCATGAAAACGCCGGATACGAAAAGCTCATGCGCGAGATCGAATTGAAACGCGCGATCGAATCCCCGGATTCCCTGGCGTCGGCCTTGGGCGACGCGGGATTGAAGTTGGTCAACCGGGAAGAGTTGATCCTTAAGGGAATGATGGGTACGGGGCGCGTCATCCGGTCGCTGGATCTGCTCGACACCATGCTGGCGACCTTGTCGGGGGTGATCGTCGAAAAGGATACAGTTCGAGTCGTGCCGCGCGACGCGGCCCTCGAATATTGGGCCAAGCGCCTTCAAGGGAAGTGAATGCCGACAACGATCCCCCTGACCGGACGTACAATCCTCAAAGAGCCATGAGACCTTTTCTCGCGGTCCTCCTGCTCCTGCCAATTCTGCAAGATCGGCCGCCCCAGGAACCGCCCAAGATCGCGCCGCCCGACGCCGATCTCGTCGCCCTCGCCGGCCGGTGCGGCCGCGACGTCCGGTGGCGGAAGGAGAACAACCTCGACGCCGCCGCCTCCGAGGCCGAGAAGACGGGCCGCCTCATCCTGGCCTACGTCTACGACCGCCGGCAAAGCAACCGGTTCGGCAACGGCTTCAAGGACCAGTTCATGATGGGGGGCGCCTTCGCCGATCCCGACCTCGTCGCCTACATCAACCGCAAGTTCATCCCCGCGCGCTTCTACATGGACCCCGAGTTCGCCGAGGAGATCGGCACGCGGCTCAACGACGTCGTCGTGCCCGCGATCCTCTTCCTCGATCCCGACCGGAAGATCCTGCTCAAGTACGACAGCATCACCTCGACCTCGCCCGAGCTCCTCTTCCGGACCTGCCGGACGCTCCTCGAGAAAAATCCGGCCTTCAACAAGCCGGGGCCCGAGCTCGCGGACCGCGAGAAGGCGGTCGCGGACCGGCCCGGCGACGCCCGCGCCCGCTACCTCCTCGGCCTCGAACTCCTGCGCGAAGGGGAGTGGGAGAAGGCGCTCGCCGTCTTCGCCGACGTCGTGAAGCGCGCCCCGAATACGCGCGAAGCGGTCGAGAGCCTCTACCGGTCGGCCGGCGTTCACCGCCTCCTGCGGAAGGGTCCCGAGGCGATCGCCGCCGTGGACACGGCGCTCAAGGCGAACCGGTCGGTGGGCGCGAAGCTCGACGGGGACCTGCTCCTCGAAAAGGCGCTCGTATTCCTCGGTCAAAAGAAGCGCGGCGACGCCCGGGACATCCTCCAGGAGATCCTGCGCGACCACCCGAAGGGGATTCGCACCCCGGAGGCTGCCTACTACCTCGGGGCGGTGCAGTGGATGTCCGACCTCGAGGACGAGGCGAAGAAGACCTGGACCGCGGTCGCCAAGGGGAGTTCCGCGAACCCGTGGGCCCGCAAGGCCGCCGCGGAGGCGCTCGAGAACGGACCCTTCGTCAACGGGTGGGAGTCTTACGAGTGGATGTCCTCGGACCTTCTGACCGGCGACACGCGGGGCACCGAAAAGCCGCGCAAGCCCGAGGAGTATCCTGAGGTCGTCTCGACCGCCGTCGCTTATCTCCTGCGCGAACAGCGGAAGGACGGCACGTGGCGCAACGTGCAGGGGCAGTTCGAGCTCCGGAACAGCATCACGATGATCGGGCTCATGGCGCTCTCGGAGTGGGACGCCCAGCACGCGGAGGGGAACCGGGCCGCGCGCGACCGGGCCCGCACCTTCGCCGACGCCTGGAGCGACCGCCGGACCGGCGCGGAGGGTATGGACATCTGGGAGCACATGTTCGCCGTCTTCCTCTATTCCCGCATGCTCCCGGGGACTGCCGACGACGCCGCGAAGAAGGCGATCCGCAAGCGGCTGAAGCGGTCGATCCGGGCCCTCGAGACGGTCCAGCGCCCCAAGGGGACCTGGAGTTACGTCGGCATGGGCCCGAGCAGCTTCACCACGGGCGGGGTCCTCGTCGCCCTCTGGGAGGCGAAGCAGGCCGGCATCGAAATCGACAAGGAGGTCGTCGATCGCGCCTTCGAAGGGCTCTTCCTGATGAAGACGGAGCAGGGGACTTATTATTATTCCGACCAATCCTCGGACATGTTCGAGGGCGGGAAGGACGGGGAGCCGACGGGGGACGCGAACCCGGCCGGTTCGGCGGGCCGGATGGCCGTGTGCTACCTCGCGGAATTCCTCTGGGGCAAGTGCGACCTCGCCAAGCTGACGTGGGCGATGGATGTCTTCCTGAAAAACAAGATCCGGCTGCTGAAGGTGCGGAAATCGACCGACTGGCACGCCGGCAAGTACGCGAACGCGTCCTACTTCTTTTTCTACGACTACTGGTTCGCCTCGATGGCGATGCTCAAGATTCCCGAAAAAGACCGGGGCCCGTACCTGGCGGCGATCCGCAACGACCTGCTCGAGACGAACGAAGTGGACGGATCGTGGGTGGACACCCACCTGTTCGGAAAATCCTACGGGACCGCCATGGCCCTGATGATCCTGAAAAACACGGGCAAGCCGTAGCCGCCGATTGCCGATTGCCGATTGCAGATTTCGGGATTCGAGATCTTCAAGCCACAATCCGTAATCCGCAATCCGAAATCTGCCCCAAAATAAAACCGGCCCGGCAAGAAGGTTTTGGTCCTTCCCACCGGGCCGGTGGTGGTGGTGCTGGAGATGATTACCGGATCGCGCGCCTCCGGAAGGCGACCATGCCCAGGAGCGTCAACCCGAGGAGGGCGCACCCGAGGCCCGGGAGACCGCCCGCGACTCCGAATCCGCAGGACTTCTTGGCGTCCCCGGCGCCGTGGTCGAGCTTGTCGTCAAAAACCACCCGGAACGAGAGCACGTTGCTCCACGCGCTGGTGTTCCCGCCGACGTCGTGCGCTCTCAACCGCCAGTACTTGTTCGTCCTGGAGACCATGACGTAGACATCCATCGAGCTGGTCCCGGCGGTGGAGGTGAACTGGCCCTCGAGGTTGAGGAAGCCCGCGTCCCGGGCCACCTGAATCTCGTAGGTGATCGCGCTCGCGGGGCCGTTGTCGGTCGATTCCGTCCAGGCGAGCGTGACGTTCCCGCCCACCGGATCGCCGACCGCGACGTCGACCCCCGAGGGGACCTGCGCGATCGGATCGGCCGGCGAAATCTGGTCGCTCTGGAAATCGGGGCTCACCGCGTTCGAGAAGGCCTCCACCCAGGAGGGCTGGCCGCCCACCGTGGGGGCGTAGTTGTTGAAGGTGTCCGCCACGCGCCAGCGCCAGTCGTACGACCCGTTCGAGGGAATGGCGTAGCTGATACTGCGAAGGCCCTGCGCGCCGTTGCCGCTCGAGAGGACCGGGCCCCAGTTCGCGGAGCCGGAGGGCCGGACTTGGACCTCGAGCCGCACCTGCTGGCCCGCGTCCGGATCGGTGACGGTCGCCTGGAACTGGATCTGCGCGTTGGTCCATCCGCCCTGGTCCGAGGACGAGGACTGGGCGCCGACTTGGACGACACTCGACGGCAGGTCGGGGGCCGAGCCGAAATCGGGCGGGATGAACCGCTCCCGCTGGTACCAGTTGCCGTTCGACTCGCCGCCGTACACGTATCCATTGCTGTTGATCACTCCGTACGCGAACCCGTACCGGCCCGAGTTCATGTTCGCCCGCTGGATCCAGGCGTCGGATGGAGGCGAGTACTCGAGGGTCGTGGCCTGGTAGCCGTTGTTGTAGCCGCCGACCAGGTACAGGTGCGCCCCGAAGACGAATCCGCCGGGGAAGTACCGGGTCGTGGCCGCGGACCCGTTCGAAATGGAGGCCCGGGTGAACCAGATGTCGGTCGTGGGATCGTACTCGAGGGTGGCCGAGGAGTCGCCGTTGTTGCCCTGGCCGCCGACGAAGTAGACGCGCCCGTTGAAAGGCATGCCGGCCGAGAAGGGGAGCGACAGGCCTTGGGGCATGTCGGCCAGCGTGGTCAGCGACAGGTCCGAGGGATCGAAGACCTCGAGGGCAGCCGAGTAGCCGCCGTTGAAATTGTCGTATCCGCCGGCGATGTAGATCTTGTCATTCAGGACGGCGGCCCCCGACTGGTAGCGATTGTTCTCCAGGGTGCCCAGGGAGCTCGACCACATGTCGGCCGAAATGTCGTACCGGTAGATGTCGCCGTTGCCGTAGTAGCCGTTGCCGAGGATGTACACGTGACCCGCGACGTAGGCTCCCTGGAAGTACACGTTGTCCTGGGGCATCCCGGCGAGGTACTGCCACGAGTCGTTGGCGGGATCATAGCGGCGGAAGGAAGTGGTCCCGTCGAAGTACCCGCCCATGCAGTACAGGTACGAACCATCGGAGGCGGAACCACCCACGTTGAAGCCATTGCCGGTATTGAAGGCCTCGTTGCTGGGCCAGGATCCCGCGGGCTGGGATTGGGCCTGGGCGGCCAGAGACCCCGCCAACATCAGGATCGCGGTTACCGTCGAAACGGCATAATGTCGCATGGCAAAGGCCTCTCTGAAAAAGGTAAGATCTTCAGGCTCAACAACTTATCAGGATGGGAGGGGGTTACTCCACCGGAAGGGGGATTACGCCACCCACCACCACACCAACTCCGAATGTATATACGCCGGTCGGGTCGATTGTCATTAACCCGATTTCATTCTTTACGAAAGTATTACAGCCCGACAGCGGAGTCTGGAGGGGCTCCCCCAAAAAAAATACGGCCCGACAGGATGGTGAGGCACCTACCCGCCGGGCCGATGGTGGTGGTTCGCTTGTGCGAGCTTCCAGCTGCGAGCTCCGAGCTCCCAGCGTCGCGACACGAAACGGGAGCTGTGGATCGGCTCCGCAAGGAAGCTAGTGCATTACGCGGGTGTTCTCCGGAATTTGGTGGCCGCGAGACCCATCAGGGCCAAGCCGTACAAGAGGCCCGTCAGGCTTCCCGGCGCGGCCGGGACCGAGAACCCGCAGCTCTTCTTGGCGTCGCCCGCGCCGTGATCCAAATGGTCGTCGTAGACCACACGGAAGGTCAGCGACGGGCTCCAGTTGCTGAGGTTGCCGCCGACGTCGCGGGCCCTCAGTCTCCAGAACTTGTCGTACCGCGACACGGTGAGCTGGACCGGATAGCTGCTGGTGCCCGCCGAGGAGAAGATCTGGGCCTCGATGTCGATGAATCCGCCGTCGCGGGCGACCTGGACCTCGTAGGAGATTCCAGCCACGGGGCCGTTGTCGGTCGACTCGGTCCAGTTCAGGGTGACCGGGCCGATGACGGGATGGTCGACATAGAGGTCGACGTTCTTCGGATATTGAGCGAGCGGGTCGGCCGGCGGAATCTGGTCGCTGCGGAAGTCGGGGCTGTTCGCGTTGCCGAAAGCGTCGACCCATCCGGTCGCCGTCGTGGCGAGGGCATCGGGATAGGAGTTGGCGTAGGAATCCTCGACGCGCCATTGCCAGTCGTAGGCGCCGTCGGCGGGGATCGTCCAGGGGAGGGTGATCAGTCCCTGGTTCGTCAGTCCGCTGTCGAGGTTGGTCCACGTGGAGGTGTTCACGTTCTTCACCCGGACGAGGAGGCGGACCTGCTGGCCGGCGTTCGGGTCGGTCACGTTGGCGGAGAAGGTGACCTGGTCATTGGTCCAGCCGTCGTACTGGGAGGGATCGACCTGGGCCTGGTTCGCCGTTTCGGCCCGGCTGCCGGCCTGGGCCACGTTGGACGCGGGATAGGGCGGCAGGCCGAAGTCGGGCGGCGTGAATTCCTCGTTCGACGTGTACGTCGGTATTCCGCCGTAAACGTAGCCCTTCCCGCCGACCACTCCGCCTCCGAACATGTAGCGCTGGTTCGTCATGCTGGCGCGCTGGACCCAGACGTCCGTGACCGGGTTGTATTCAAAGTTCGTGGTCTGGTAGCCGTTGTTGTAGCCGCCCATCACGTAGATGCGGGGACCCAGGGTCATGGCGAACGGCGCGTACCGCGGCTGCTGGGCGCTGCCGTTGGATATGGGCGACTTCGTGGTCCAGCTGCCGTTCGGGGTGGAGGCGTCCGGGGGCGTGTACTCGTAGCAGATCGACAGGTACCCGTTGTTGTAGCCGCCGAAAACGTAGGTCTTGTTGATGCTGGGGAGCGAGGCCATCGTGTGGAAGTACGCGCCGTTGGGCATGGTGGCCCGCGCCGCGACGGTGTCGTTGG
>DATHFI010000226.1:0-2858 GCA_035490275.1 Planctomycetota bacterium | reverse complement strand
GCGGCCGTCGGCGCGCTTTCCCTGGATCGCGAAGTCGCGGACCACGTCGCTCTGCATCCGGTCCCAGGCCGCCTTGACTTCCGCGACCTTGGGGGAGCCGGGACGGATGACGCCGTGATCGTCCTTCGGACAGAAATGGGCGATGGCCTTGTCGACGATTTCCTCGATCGCTTCCGCGCGGGCCTGCTTGCCCGCCGTGAAGAAGACCTTTCGGAGGTCGGCCTCGTACTTTTTCTTGAGCTCCTCGTAGATTTTCGTCGGGGCGGGAAGGACGTCGTAGGGCTTCTTGGCCTTGCCGACGGCCTTTCTCAGCTCCTCCTGCATTTCGATCATCTTGCGGATGTGGGGTTCGGCGAACTGGAAGGCTTCCAGGATTTTCGCCTCGGTGACTTCGTGGGCGCCGGCCTCGACCATGATGAATCCGTCCTTCGTGCCCGAGAGGACGAGGTCCACCTCCGCCGACCGCAGCTCCGTGGCCGTCGGATTGACCACGAACTTGCCGTCGATCAGGCCGACGCGCACGGATCCGACCGGGCCGCTGAACGGGATGTCGCTGACGTGGAGCGCGGCGCTCCCCGCGTTCATCGCGGCGATGTCGGGATCGTTCTCCCCGTCCGCGGAGAGGACGGTGACGGAGATGACGACGTCGGTGTCGAGGTACTCGGGGAAGAGGGGCCGGATCGGCCGGTCGATTTGGCGCGCGGTCAGCGTCTCCTTGGTCGACGGACGCCCTTCGCGCTTGATGAAGCCGCCCGGGAACTTGCCCGCGGCGGCGATGCGCTCGCGGTAGTCGACGGTAAGGGGGACCATCTCGTAGCCCAGGCCGCGGGGCGGCCCGCCCACGGCGGCGGCCAGCACGATGGTGTCCCCGATCCGGACGACGGCGGCGCCGGAGGCCTGCTTGGCCATCCAGCCCGACTCGTACGCGAACTTCTTGCCTTCGATCTCCGCCTCGACACGCTTGGACTGGTCCACGAAATCCTCCGGATGAAATCAAAGGCGAGGCGGGGCGGCGGGCCGAAGCGACGGGACGAAAGGCGGCAAAACCCGGCGGCGGGATTTATCGGCTTTCGTCGTGCGCTTCCGTCCGCCCCGGGCCGTCGCCGACCTGGAACCGACAAAAAAAGCCCCGGACGCGACGCCATCCCCCCGTCGGGACGTCTTCGTGTTCGGAGCTCACGGGAATCAACGGAACTTACTTGCGAATGCCCAGTTTCTTGATCAGCGTCTGGTACCGCTCGCGATCCTCGCGCTGCAGGTACTTCAGAAGCCGGGCGCGCTTGCCCACCATCATGAGGAGGCCGCGCCGCGACGTGAAGTCCTTCTTGTGGATCTTCAGGTGCTCGGTGAGGTGGTTGATCTGCTCGGTGATGAGCGCGACCTGCACCTCGGGGCTGCCGGTGTCGTTCTCGGCCGTCTGGAACGAATTCACCAGGGTCTTGCGCCGTTCCTGCGTCACCGCCATGGCACTCTCCTTCCGGCCGGTCGTTCCGCAGGCGGGCGCCCCGTGCATCAGCCTTTCAGAGCTGGGCTCCCTCTCCCAGGCGCTACACCGCAGGCCGACTTTTTACGGCCTTAACGTCAGCGGGACATCATACTCACCGACCTTCAGGGACGCAAGCCAGAACTTTGAGAACTTTGAGGAAGACCGGAGGAGGAGTCCGAATTTCGAAGTCCGAATTCCGAATGGCGAAGTCCGAAGGACGGTCGGCGAATGACGGATCCAGGATCCGGATCGGCATGCTTACGTTTTCGGAGTGGGGTACCGTCTCTTTTTCCCGGCCGCGAGCAGGCGCTCCCAGGAATCCTGTTTCGTCAGCCGCATGGCGTTGCTGACGACCGCGAGCAGCTGGTCGCGCGAAAAAGGCTTCGCGACGTATCCGTAAAGCCCGAACAGGAAGTCCTTCGGGGTGTGCATCAGGATCGCCTGCGCCGTCAGCATGACGACCGGAATCTCCTTCGACCGATCGTCGGCCTTCAGGAGGTCCCAGACCTGGTACCCGTCCATGTCGGGCATGATGATGTCGAGCAGGATCAGGTCGATCCCGCCGGCCATGGCGATCTCGATCCCCTTCCTCGGGTTGGTCTCGGCCCGGACGGAGAATCCCCGGTCTTCGAGGAAGAGGCGGATGACGTCCAGCACGCTGCGGGTGTCGTCGATCGCCAAGACGGTGATCGTCATATCACTCCGCGTCGGCCGACCGGCGCTCGACTCCCCACAGGAGCGCAAGGAGGAGGCCGGCCAGGACGATGGAACCCCCCGTGAAGTCGGTGCGGACCGGGGCGAGCGGGCGTTCCCCGAGCGCCGCGGGATCGAGCGGCCTCCGTTCCGTTCCGAGACGCGAGGCGGCTTCGTCGAGCAGGCCCCGCGCGCGCCACGCGCCGGCCCCGAACCCGGCGTATTCTACCACGTTGGCCCAGAAGATGGGAAAGGACGGCCGGTCCGGCCATCCGGTCGAGGCGTAGCGGACCGCGAGTACGATTTCACCGGGCCTGCGTACCGCCGCCACCGGAACTCCGCCGGGGCCGTGGATGAGCACCGCTTCGACCGGCCCCGCGAGCCGGCCCACCTGCGAAAAGCGCAGGTCCTCCGGCTCGACTCCCCGGGTCAGCGGATGTGGAGCCACCGCAAGATTTCCCGGCTCGAGCCACTCCTCGACCCCGGCCGCGGGATCGATTTCGACCACGACCGGAGCGGCGGCCGGTCCGGGCGGCGCTCCCACGCGGATGCGCAGTCGAGGATTCCCGTTGCGGACGATCCGCGCGCGCGGATTCGCCTCGATCGCGGCGCGGATGGCCCGGTCGGGACGTCCCTCGAGCTCCACCTCGACGGGTCCACCTTCCCGTTCGAGGACGAC
>DATHFI010000225.1:0-4278 GCA_035490275.1 Planctomycetota bacterium | reverse complement strand
TCAAAGACTTTCTCGGTAAAGGTCGCTGATTGAATCCAATTGTGATTCTCGATTCTTGATTCTGGATTCTCGGCCCCGAGAATCGAAAATCGAGAATCCAAAATCGCCGGGTGACCCAGTATGCCCGCTAGAAAGTCCCCGCTTCGGAACGGAAGAGAGCCTCTCAGGATCGTCCAGGAGGGGATCTTGGAAGCCGCGCGCGGGTTCGGCCTCGACCCGATCCGCACCGTCTTCGAGCTCGTCGCCCACGACGAGCTGAACGAGATCGCCGCGTACGGGGGCTTTCCGACACGCTATCCGCACTGGCGCTTCGGGATGGGGTACGAGGAGCTCGCGAAGGGGTACACCTACGGGCTCTCCAAGATCTACGAGCTCGTCATCAACAACGACCCCTGCTACGCCTACCTGATGAAGTCGAACGCCCTCGTCGACCAGAAGATGGTCATCGCCCACGTCTACGGCCACTCGGACTTCTTCAAGAACAACATGTGGTTCTCGCAGACGCACCGGCGGATGATCGACGAGATGGCGAACCACGGGACGCGCATCCGGCGCTACCTCGAGCGGCACGGCGAGAAGACCGTGGAGGAGTTCCTCGACGCGGCTCTGTCACTCGAGTGGCTCATCGACTACCACTCGGTCTATTCGCCGACGCGCCGGCGGACGCGCTACGACTTCTCGGAGCCGGAGGACCCGGCGGCCGTCCGCCGGTTCCGCGCCGACCACGACTACATGGACCGGTACATCAATCCGCCGGAGTACCTCGAGGCCCAGCGCAAGCACAACGAGGATCGCGCCCGCCAGGCCAAGCGGTTCCCCGAGCGGCCCGAGAAGGACGTTCTCGCCTTCCTGATCGAGCACGCGCCGATCGAGAACTGGCAGCGCGACGTCCTTTCGATCGTCCGCGAGGAGTCGTACTACATCGCGCCGCAGGCCCTGACCAAGATCATGAACGAGGGATGGGCCACGTACTGGCACGCGAAGATCATGACGGAGAAGGCGCTCGACCCCGCCGAGGTCGTGGACTTCGCGGACCACCACTCCGCGACGCTCGGCTCCCAGCCCGGCGCGCTCAACCCGTACAAGCTCGGCGTGGAGCTCTGGCGGGACATCGAGGACCGCTGGAACCGGGGGCGGTTCGGCCGGGAGTACGACGAGTGCGACGACCTCGCGCGCAAGCGGCAGTGGGACCTCAACCTGGGCCTCGGCCGCGAGAAGATCTTCGAGGTCCGACGGATCTACAACGATCTCACCTTCATCGACGACTTCCTCACCAAGGAGTTCTGCGAGGACCAGAACCTCTTTGTCTACCGCCACAACGCGCAGTCCAACCGGTACGAGATCGGCGAGCGCGACTTCGAGACGGTGAAGCGCACGCTGCTCTTCCGGCTGACGAACATGGGCCACCCCCTCCTCCAGGTCGTGGACGGCAATTTCCGCAACCGATCCGAGCTCCTCCTCCGCCATGCCCACGAGGGATTCGACCTCGACCTGGAGGAGGCGCGCGACACGCTCCGCAATCTCCAGCGGATCTGGCAGCGCCCGGTGAACCTGGAGACCGTCGTCGAGGACCAGCTCAAGCTCCTCACGTACGACGGCCAGAAGCACTCGGAAGAAGACCTATCGGCGCCCGCTCCCTGATTCCAGGTCACACGCGACGCCGGCGCGAGGTCAAATAGTCGGAATGGATACCGCCGGCGACTTCTGGGCCATCCGGTACCTCGTCCTGGGCATGCTCATCATCCTGTTCGCCAGCATGGACCCCAACCGACGCCGGGCCGTAAGCCAGACCTTCAGCCAGGTGGCCCGACGCTTGAAGGGCCAGTACCTTCCCGAAGGCTTCCGCCATTCGCCGCGCGTCAGCGGGACCATCGAGGGCGTCCTTGGTTGCGCGGGCCGGCCGCGGCAAATCCCCAACAGGCCTCGTGATCGCGGAGTGGCCTGATCCATGAACATGCTCGCCGTCCTCGCCGACAACGACGCCTCCGGCTGTTTCGTGATTTTCGGAATCGTTCTCGCGGCCGTCATCGGGGTTGAGTGGCGGAGAAGGACTTGGATCAACGCCATGTCCTCGGTCGCCAACCGGTGGGAGAGTCGGATCCGCGGCGGCGTCTTTTTCAGCGATCCCGAGTTCGACATCCATCCCGAGGGCGCCCAGGGCCGCGTGGACTGCCACTCGGGTCGGCACCCGTGGACGCGCGTTCGACTGGACTGGAGGACTTCTCGCCGGCTCCGAGTCATGCCGGAGGGGCTGTCCTCATCGCTTCGGCGAATCTTCGGGAGCGCCGACATCACGATCGGCGACGAAACGTTCGATCGCGTTTTCTGGATCGAGGCCCCCGACGCCGCCTGGGCGCGGGAGATTCTCGACGGCGACGTGCGGCGCCGCATGGGTCGACTGGCCTCCTACCGCACGTGGATGGGTCTCAACCGGATCACGATCGACGTCGGGCCGGAGGGCATCACGGTGCGCATCGCCCGGATGATTGCGGGCGACTCCGAGCGCCTCGACGAATTGATTCAGCTTGCGGTCGAAATCATGAAGAAGGCGCGCGCCGCGGAGCGTGTCCAGGGCATGGTCCTCGCGGCGGTCGAAACCCCGGCCGGCTCGTCCTGCCCGGTGTGCGGGCACCGCGTCGAAGGCGACGGCCGGAATTGCCCGAAATGCGGGACGCCGCACCACGAGGATTGCTGGAAGTACTTCGGCGGGTGCGCCATCTATGGTTGTTCGCCGCGTCGCGCCGCGGCCTGAAAGGAAGCCCCGTGGTTCTTGCAGAGGTCCAGCTGGGACCCTTGTTGATCATCGTCTTCTACGTCTCCCTGCTGGGCGGCTTGGCCTTCTATCAAGCGTCGCGGAATCGCCGGCGGATACCGGATCGCCTCTTGGGCCCCTTGGAGCTCCGGTGGAATGGCCGGACCGTCCCCGGCGATTCCGAGTTCGAACCCCTGGTGGAGATCAGTTCGCAGGGAATCCCGGGGGTGGTGACAGTCTCCGGTTTTCTCGAGTGGCCGCGCCACACCCGCGTCCATTTCCAGTGGTCCTCCTGGCGCCGCCTGCGGGTGGCTCCCCGGAATGTGGGACGCTGGGCCCGCAGGATCGTGGGCGGATCGGAGGTCGAGGTCGGCGATCCGGCCTTCGACCGCGCCTTCTTGATCGAAACCTCGGACGATCGATGGGCGAAGGCCCTTCTCGATTTCGAGACCCGGCGCGCCCTCTGGAATCTCCGGAATTCGGGCGGGTGGTTCGGCCGCGCGGACGTCATGCTGGATCTCGGCAGCGCCGGAGTCTCGCTGCGCCTGGGTCGCGGCCTGTCGCGCGACGCCAACGCCCTCGAATCGGTCGTGGCCCTGGCGGCGGCGATTCTCGGCAGGGCGCGCGCATCCGCGGCGCCGGACGTCGAGCTCTCGCCCGCGGAAGCCCGGTCGGGATCGGAATGCCCGGTATGCGGGCACCGCGTCGAAGGCGACGGCCGGAACTGCCCGAAATGCGGCACGCCGCACCACGCCGACTGCTGGAAGTACTCCGGAGGATGCGCGATATACGGCTGCGAGGCCCGCGCCCGCAAGCCGGTGACGTGAGAAAACGAAAGCGCACGCGCCTGATTCTGGTGGCAATCCTAAAGTACTGGGCTATAACATGATGTGAACCCTCCGCCGGTTTCTGGACAGGGCTCAAATTCGCCCCGCGCGCTGGCGTGTGATACGATGAATCCGGGGAGCGAGGGGGCGGACATGGAAATGGAAGAAGAAAGCAAGAAGGTCAAGGAGCTCGAGGCGCAGAAGCTCGTCCTCATCGGGAAGTACATGAAACTCCAGGATGAGGTGGACGAGATGAACGAGCGGATCTACCGCGTCGTCTGCGACATCGAGACGCTCAATCTCAGCATCGGCGTCGCCCAGGAGGAGGAGCGCCAGAAGAAGGCGAAGCTCAAGGCCCATGCCGGCGGCAACGGGAACGGCAATGGCAACGGCAAGACCCCGCATCCCGCGCCGAACCCCAAGGCTCAGGCCTGAGGCTTGACCGTCGAACCTTCAACCTGCAACCGCCAGCCGAAGTACTCGTCCAAGTCCGACAGTTTTTCGAATCCGACCGCGCCATCTTCCAGCCCCGGCAACATCGGAAACCCCGCCCGCAAGGCCCTGACCACATCCACGAGCGGAATTGTCGAGGTCGCCCCGCTGAGCCGGTACCGGCGCCATGGATCGCGCGTGACGAGGTCCAGGATGGGAACTGCGCCGCGCGTCGATCCTTTCTGGATCCGGACCACCGAGGCGGGG
>DATHFI010000224.1:0-4622 GCA_035490275.1 Planctomycetota bacterium | reverse complement strand
GCCGCTCGCGATGCCCAGCCAGAGCCCGGCCCACTTGCTGTACTCGCCCACCCCGATGGCGAAGAGCGTCAGGAACGCCAGGGGCGTCAGCCGCTTCCAGCACAGGTCCATGAGCTGGTCGACGCGGTAGCGCGGAAGCGTCCACCGCAGCCACATCATGAAGATCACGAGGGCGAAGCTCTTCGCCATGAACCAGAAGAGACCCTCGATGAACGGGCTGACCAGGAAGGTGCGCCCCACGAGGTGGCCGAAGGGCGGCAGCCATCCGCCGAGGAAGAAGGTCGTCGCGATCGCGGCGACCACGAACATGTTCGCGTACTCGGCGAGGAAGAAGAAGCTGAAGCGCATCCCGCTGTATTCGGTGTGATACCCCGCGACGAGCTCCGACTCCGCCTCCGGGATGTCGAAGGGCGTCCGGTTCGTCTCGGCGAGGCCGGCCGTGTAGTAGATCAGGAAGGCGAAGATCGTGAAGGGCGGGTGGCGGAAGATCCCCCACGAGAAAATTCCGCCGTGCCAGTCGGGAGCGAAGCCGTAGCACCCTCCCGTCTCCTGCGCCCTCGAGATCGCCTGCATGTCGAGCGTGCCGTAGATGAGAAGCATACCGAGGAGCGTGATCCCGACCGGCACCTCGTAGCTGACGATCTGTGCCGCCGACCGCATGGCGCCGAACAGGGCCCACTTCGAGCCGCTCGACCATCCCGCCATCAGGATCCCGATGACCACGGCGCTCGACACGGCCAGGATGTAGAGGATGCCGACGTTCATCACCGCGGGGGACCAGTCGACCGAGAAGGGAAGCGCCACCCACGCGGCGAACGATCCGCCGAAGACGACGTAGGGCGCCAGCCGGAAGAGGAAGGCGTCCGTGTCCTTCGGGATCACGTCCTCCTTCACCATGAGCTTGAGCGCGTCCGCGAGCCACTGGAGGCTGCCGTGCGGCCCGACCTGGAAGGGGCCGACCCGCGCCTGCATGTGGGCCGCGATCTTGCGCTCGAGGAGGGTGTTGACGCCCGCGTACACCGCGATGAAGTTCACGATGATGAAGCAGACGACGAAGATCAGGAGGAGGGCGAAGATCCAGGGAGCGGTCGGCAGGAGATTCCAGTGCGTCAGGTAATGCCAGAGCGCCTCGAGAAAACCCTGCTCCGCGGCCGCGAGCGTGGTCATCCGGTCCATCCGCTACTTGAGCGGGATCCCCTCGTAGTGTTCCGGGAAGTCGTAGTCCTTCCGCATCGGATAGCCGGGCCAGTCCTCCGGGAGGAGGATCCGCCGCGGGTCGGGATGGCCCTCGTACTGGATCCCGTAGAGGTCGTACGTCTCGCGCTCGTGCCAGTTCGCCGTCGGCCACACCGGGCAGAGCGTCGCCACGCGCGGATCGTTCCGGTCGAGCTTCACCTTCATGACGAACCGGTGGTTCCTCGGGATCGAGTAGAGGTGATAGATGGACCAGAGGTTCTGCAGGTCGTCGACGCCCCCCACCGAGGCGAGGTAGTTGAACTCGAGCTCGGGGGTGTCCCGGAGGAACTGCGAGACGGCGGCGAGCTGTCCGGTCTCGATCACGACGAACGGATCGCCGAGGGGCTCGGCGGCCTCGAGAATGGCGGAAGGGAAGCGGGCCCGGATGCGGTCGCAGATCTCCTTGAAGGAGAGTCCCATTAGTGCGCACCCTCGGCTTCCAGCGGTCTGCTTCCCCCTTCCAGCAGCCTCTCCACGTGCTGGGAACTGGAATCTGGGAGCTCGAAGCGGCGCACGTTATCGCTCCTCTTCCGGCGGATTTGTGCGCACTTCCCCAAGGCTCTTGAGCCACTCGAGGTCTCCCTTGGCCCACACGTAGACGTAGCCCACGAGGAGGATCACGAGGAAGAGGCCCATCTCGATGAAGGCGATGGGGCTCGACCGGCTGACCTCCTTGAAGATGGTCGTCCACGGGAAGAGGACGGCGATCTCGACGTCGAAGATCAGGAAGATGAGGGCGATGATGTAGAAGCGGACGTTGAACTGGATCCAGGCGCTGCCGATGGTCTGCTCGCCGCACTCGTACGTTTCGAGCTTCTCGGGGGAGGGCCGCTGGCGGCGGATGAGCCGGCCGAGGAGGAGAGAACCGAAGATGAAACCGCAGGCGACCAGCAGGTAAACGAGTACGTTGGCGAAATCGAAGTACATGCGTGGCTTCCCCGCCGGGCCCTCCGCGCGGCCGGAAGGTGTTGGATCGGCGGATAATAGCAGACCCTCGCGAAGAGGCGCAACTAAAACGAAAACCCCGAATCAGGAATCAAGAATCAGGAATCAGGAGACGGTCGCGCGAATGAATGGGGCTTCGCCGGCAATCGCCTTGGTGATCCCTCAACCCTCATTCCGCACTCCTGATTCCAGATTCTTGATTCTTGATTCCTTCCTCTTCTCAATGCGTTGTTGACTTGGTGCTTCGCCCCCGTAAGATAGCTCCCGCCCGATTTGCGGGAGAAATTCATGCGAACCGTTCCAGCGCTCTTGCTCGCGCTCGCCCTGGCGGGCTGCGCCACGACCAATCCCCAGTCCCCGGGGACGGAAATGGCCGTCTTCGACGACATTCCCGCCGCGCCGGGGATGACGTACGAGAGCGGATACGGCCACCGGACCCCGTCGGGCGACCTCCGGACCTACAGCCAGGTCTTCACCGGCTCGCGCCGGTCCGAGGACGTGCGCCGGTTCTACGAGGAGGCCCTCCCGGTCCACCAGTGGAAACTGATGGCCGCCGAGGGGACCGATCGCGTCACGCTCACGTTCGAAAAGCGGGCGGAGCGGTGCACGATCATCATCGAGCCCTCGGGCAACATCCTCAAGGTCAGGGTCACCGTGGGCGGCAGGAACTAAGATGGCCGTCCGCGAGCGGAGCGGCCTGCGGGAACCGGTTCCCGAAGAGGCGGGGGAGCTCACCCTCCTCGACCGCGTCAACGCCTTCGGCGAGCGCCACGCCCGCGCCATCATCATCGTCTCGACCGCCCTGATCATCGTCACCGTCCTCCTCTTCGCCCAGGTCCTCTGGAGCCGCACCCTGTTCGACCGCGTCGAGCGCGATCTCTCGGCCGCCGGGACGATCGAGGCGCTGGAGGCGCTGAGGCACCGCTACTCCGGGACCGCGGCGGAGCCCCGGGTGCTGGCGACCCTCGGCCACCGCTACGCATCGGAGGGGAAACTCAAGGAGGCGCTCGAGGTCTACGACGAGTTCCTCAAGAAGTACCGGGGCCACATCCTGGCCACCGGGGTCAACCAGTCCCGGGCGAAGGTCGAGGAGAACCTGAAGTTCCTCACGGACGAGCGGACGGGAATGCTGCGGGAGCCGTGGCTCGACGCCCATCCGATGCTCACCGCAAAGATCCCCAACAATCCGCTCCTCGCCGGTCCGATCAAGGAGAAGCATCCGGTGGCGGTCCTGAAGTTCAAGGGCCGGCCGGAGGAGATCCGGATCGAGCTCTTCGAGGACGAGGCGCCCAACGCCGTCGCCTCGTTCGTGGGCCTGGCCGAGAAGAAGTACTTCGACGGCCTCGCTTTCGTGAAGGTGAGCGGCGACGAGCGGCTCCAGATCCAGCCGAAAAAGGACAATCCGGAAACGAACCTGCTCCCCTTCGAGCCCACGAACCGGCCGGGAGATGCCGGCGCCGTGCTCCTCGTCCGGAAGGGAGCCCACAATTCGGCCGCCGAGTTCCAGATCCTCCTCAAGGCGGTGACCGATCTCAAGGACGTGACGGTGTTCGGCAAGGTCCAGAACGATTCCGGGGCGGCCGCCATCGTGCCGAAACTCGAAGAGAAGGACACGATCGAATCGATCCGGTTTGAAGACAAACGCAATCACACCTACGCCCCGGTCTACGTCAAGCCGTAACAAGCTTCCGGCTCCCGGCTTCCGGCTTCCTCATTCTTGATTCTTAATTCTTGATTCCGTCTTCCCGCTGATTGCTGACTGCCGATTGCTGACCGCTATACAATCGCCCAATGGCTCCGGCTGACGAGGTGCGCATCCAGTTCGAGCGCCTATCCCTCCCGCTGAAGAACGAACTCTACCGCGCCGCCCGCGCTCTCGCCGCCTCCGACGCGGACGCCCTGGACCTGGTGCAGGAAACCTACCTGCGGGCGTGGAAGGCCTTCGCGGCCTATCGGGAGAAGCAGCGGTTCCGGGCGTGGATCTTCACCATCCTCCGGCACGCCCACGTCGACCTCTGCCGGCGGCGGAGGCTCCAGCCCGCGACCACCGATCCAGGGGAACTCCCGGAACCCCAGGCTCCTTCCCCCGCCGGGACTATTCCCGAGGACATGCAGGCGGCGCTGGCGCGGCTTCGTCCGGCGCACCACCTCCTGCTCCTGCTGCGCGAGATCCAGGGGTTCAGCTACCGGGAGATCGCGGAAATCCTCGGATGGCCCGCGGGATCGGTCATGTCGGGGCTGCACTTCGCGAGGGCGGCGCTGAGGTTGGAACTGGGGAGAGGCGGGGTAAATCGTTGATGGGGCAGCTCCCCGTGCCCTGCTCCCCGTGCCCCGCTTCAGAAGCTCTCAGCTTCAAGCCAAAGAAATACCGATCCGAATTCCGTGGAAGCCTCGGATGGCGATTCAGGCTGGGGGCTTGAAGCTTGAAGCCCGGCAGGGAG
>DATHFI010000223.1:0-2180 GCA_035490275.1 Planctomycetota bacterium | reverse complement strand
CCGTTACGAACGAGCTCGCGATGGCCCGCCCGATTGGGTAATGGCCGGGGACGGCGGTGCGGAGACCCGCAAAAAGGAAGAAGACGAAATCGAGGAGCAATCGGGCGGCACCGAGGCCCGCCGCCAGCCGGAGGTCCATGGAAGTGGATACCCCGCGCTCAGCGGCCCCGTTTCTTCTGCCGCACTTCTTCAAGGCTCCAGAGGAACGACTGGATCCATCTCTCTGAATCCCCGGAATGGACGAACTCGATATGGATGAAATAGCCGCCCGAGGGTTTGTCGCGGATTCTCTGGACCTCTCCTGAGACCGCGACCCCGGGACCGGAGACCGCAGAGCATCGAATAGTCATTCCGACCCGCTCGTTCGGAGGAAGGCGGCCGGTCGAGAAGACGTCCATGCCGGTCGCGGTCAGGTCCATGACCGTCGCCGCGACCTCGTTGAGAGATCCGCGGATCGAGACGGTCACCTCGGTCGAGAGCTTCCCTGGATCGCGCGACCCCGCATCAGCCATGGATTCTGGACCCCCGTAGATATTCTACACCCGTGGAATGCGTGTCAACCGGCGCATGCCGGTCCGCGGGAGCAAACGGGATCCGTTTCCGGATCAGAGCTCCGCTTTGACCGCCTTGATGAGCGGCTTCAGCGTGCGCGCGTCGAGGCCGAATTTCCCGCCGGCGGCTTTGAAGAGCTCCGGCAATGGTCGCGACCCGCCCAGCGTGAGCGCGGACCGGTACCGCTCGAGCGCGCGCCGACGGTCCTTGCGGGCGTTTCTCCAGACCTGGAGCGCCCCGATCTGCGCGATCGCGTACTCGATGTAATAGAAGGGCACGCAGAAGGGATGCATCTGCGCGTGCCACTGCGAGGCGTGCGCCTCCTCGAGTCCGCTCCAGTCGTCCCCGCCCTTGAAGCGGGCACGCTGGGCCACCCACATCGCCCGCCGGTCGCCGGCCGACGCCTCCGGACGCAGGTACACCTCGTGCTGGAAGGCGTCGATCGTCGCGATCCACGGGAAGATCCGGAAAATCTCCTCGAACCACGTGCGACGGGCGCGGGCCGCCTCGGCCTTCGGGTAGAACGCCTCGAGATGGGCGATCCCGAGCGCCTCCATCCCCATCGAGGCCACTTCGGCGAACTCGGTCGGCGAACTGCGATACATGAGGAGCGGATCGTTGCGGGCGAAGACCGCGTGGAACGCGTGGCCGCCTTCATGGAGGAGCGTGATGACGTCGCGCTGCAGCCCGGCCGCGTTCATGAAGATGAAGGGGACGCGCTGGGCGTCGAGCGTGCACTGGTAGCCGCCCGGGGCCTTCCCCTTCCGGCTCTCGAGGTCCAGGTTCCCCAGGTCGCGGACTCCCTCGAAGATCCGGGCCAGCGCGGGATCGATCCGCCGGAAGATGTCCCCCACGCCGCGCACGAGTTCCTCCGCCTTCGCGAAGGGCCGCAGCGGCGGGGCTCCGTCGGGATCGACGGCCAAGTCCCACGGGCGAAGGATCTCGAGCTTCAGCTTCTTCCGCCGCTCGTCGTGGAGCCGGCGCAGGACGGGCACGACGTGCTCCGCCACGGCGTCGTGAAACCGGCGGCAGTCGTCCGGGGTGTAATCGAACCGGCCCTTGTCCTTGAACGCGTAGTCGCGGAAGTTGGCGAAGCCCGCGTTCCGCGCTCGCCGGTCCCGATTTCTCACCATCTCGTCATAAATCGCGTCGATCGCCTCGCGGTCCTTCAGCCGCCGCTCCGCCGTCGCCCGCCAGGCGCTCTCGCGACGCCGGCGGTCGGTCTCGTCGAGCACGCGCATCATCTGGGGAAGCGTCCGCTCCTCCCCCTCGAACTGGACCGTCATGGCCCCGGAAATTTTCTGCCACTGGACGACGAGCTCGGCGTCGCGCGTCTCCAGCGGGACGTTGTCCTCGCGGTAGAGCTCGATCTCGCTGAGGACCGCGCGGTCCAGCACGCGGTAGCGGGCGGGGTCGAGCGCCGTCCGGTGGGGCGAGGCCGCGTATTTCTGCTTCAGGTGCTGCCACCTCGGCTTGACGAAGGGGACGATCGTGTTCTGAAAGTCGAGGTACTTGCGCTCCGCCTCGGGATCGTCCGTGTGACAGGTGTGGGCGATGTAGCGGCGCGACTCCTCTTCGGCCACGACCGAGGCCAGCTCGCTCCAGTCCTGGAGCCAGCGTTCCACGGC
>DATHFI010000222.1:0-5817 GCA_035490275.1 Planctomycetota bacterium | reverse complement strand
GGCCGAGGCGAGCCATCCACCGAGCGCCCCGCGTGGTGAGAAGAGTCGCAGGAGCAGGTATCCCGTCACCACGGGCGGCAGGACCAGCGGCAGGAGGACCGCCGCGTGGAGCACGCCCCGCCCCGGAAGCCGCGTCCGCTCGATGATCCACGCCACCGCGATGCCCGGCGGGAGGCTGATCAGTGTGGCGGTCAGGCCGACCGACAACGAAAGCAGGACGGGGGTCATCGGAGCCTCGGAGGCGCCTGGAAGTCCATGTCGGGGCGGCGCCGGTACGGAGTGAATCATATATCGAGTCCCGGCCCGCGCAAGCCGGGCAGGACACGCTTCCAGCAACCCGTTCCCCGTTCCCCGCTCCAGAAGCTGCACGCTGCGATCCAAACCCACGAGCTACCCGTTTCCCGCTTCCCGTCCCCCGTTCCTGAAGCTTCGAGCTTCAAGCCTGAAGGAATGAGCGGGATTGAACGCAAGGCTCGTGCAAAATCATAATCTGCGGCTCGAATCGGGCCTCGTGCACTCCGTTGGGGAGGCTCCATGGGCATGGAATCCAGGCGAATCGTGGTAGACTGGCCGTCACTCATGCCGGGACGCATGTTCGGCACCGCGGGCATCCGCGGCGTCACCAACCGGGACATCACACCGGAGCTCGCCCTCAAGATCGCCCTCGCCGCCGGCGACTGGATGGCGGAGCGCAAGGAGGGTCGCCCCTCGGCCGCGGTGGGCCACGACACGCGGTACGGAGCGGAGGTTCTCGCGCGGGCCGCGGCGAGCGGCCTCGCGTCGGCGGGCGTCGACGTCCAGTTCTACGGCTGCGTCCCCACCGGCGTCATCGCGCTCAATCTCGAGCGATCGAAGCAGGACGGCGGCATCCTCGTGACCGGAAGCCACCTGCCCCCGGACCGGATCGGGATCATCTTCCTCATGCCCGACGGCTCCTTCGCCCCGTATTCCGTCAGCGACGACCTCGAGCGGCGATTCCACGCGCTCCCCGGACGGAAGCGGCAGGTCCGTCCCGAGGATATCGGGCGGATCGACGAGGTCTTTCACCCGTACGAGACGTACGTATCGGAGGTCGTGAATCTCGTCGATACGCGCGCGATCCGGGCGCGGAAATTCAAGATCCTCATCGACCCCGCGAACGGCCCCGGGAGCTACGTCGCCAAGGAGCTCTTCCAATGGTTCGGGTGCGAGGTCGAGATGCTCAACTACGACCCTTCCCCCGTCCCCGGCAGGCCCTCGGAGCCCCGCGCGAGCACGGTGACGGAGGCGGCGGAGCTCGTGCAGAAATTCGGGTGCGACCTGGGCTTGTGCCTCGACGTGGACGCCGACCGCGCGCTCTTTCTCACGCACGAGGGGCAGGCCGTCAGCGAGGACACGATCGGCTCGCTCTTCGCCGCGGCCGAGCTCGGCGCCGGAGACGTCTGCGTCACGCCCGTGACGTCAAGCGGCCTCATCGAAGTCGTCTGCCGCGAGCGGAAGGCGAGGCTCGAGTATTGCGGCGTGGGCCAGCCCAGCACGGCGCAGGCGATCCGCGACCAGAAGGCGGCGTACGCGTACGAGGAATCGGGCAAGTACTACTTCCCCCGCGACCGGATCTGGACGGACGGGCTCTACTCCGGGGCCAAGCTCCTCGAGCTCCTCACGGAGCGGCGGGAATCGCTGAAGACCCTCGTCGCGCGCACCCCGGTCTTCCACCAGGCGAAGCGGACCCTTCGCGTCGAGGACCCCCTGAAGGATCCGGCCCTGGAGGAGGTCGCTCGCCTGCTCGAACGCGAGCTGACGGACGGCCGCCTCCGCGACGTCCGGCTCGACGGCTTCAAGCGCGTCTACGACGACAACGCGTGGCTCCTCATCCGGGCCTCGGCGACCGAGCCCGCGATCCGCGTCTTCAGCGACGCGCCCGACGCGGCCCGGGCGGAGTCGCTGGTGCGCGAGGGCGAACGGGTCCTGCTCGAGGCGCTCAAGCGGGTCGCCCCGTGACGCCCGGGTCCGAACGCCGCGCCTCCAGGCTGCTCGACGTGGCCCGCGCGGTGGCGACCGACGGCGACCTCCCCCGCGTGCTCGGCGGCATCCTCGAAGCGGTCCTCGAATTCACGGGCGCGGAGCGGGGCTACATCGCGGCCGACGGCGTCACCTACGCGGCGCCCGCCGGGGCTCCCGCGCCGAGCCGCACGGTCCTCGACCGCGCGTGGGCCGCGCCCCGCCCGTTCGTCGTCGCCGACGCGCTCGAGGACGGGGGATTCTCCTCCGCTGACAGCATCCGGGGCCGGCGCGTGCGATCCGTCTGCGCCGTGCCGCTGCGGGACGGGACCGAAACGCTCGGCGTCCTCTGCCTCGACCATTCGGCCGCCCCCGGGCTGTTCGGCGGCGGCGATCTCGATCTTCTCTCCGGGCTGGGGGCGCTCGCGGCGGTGGCGCTCCGGCTCGCACGTCGAGTCGCGGTCCAGGAGCGCGAGCTGGAGCGGCTCAAGCGGGGCGCCCCGGAAATCGTCGCCCGCAGCCGGGCGATGCGGGAGGCCATCGATCGGGCGCGGCGGGCGGCCGCGGTCCCCTTCCCCGTCCATCTGCACGGCGAGAGCGGGACGGGCAAGGAGCTGATCGCGCGCCTCATCCACGGCGGGCGCGGCCCCTTCGTGGCGGCTAACGCGGCGGCGATCCCGGACGCGCTCGCGGAGAGCGAGTGTTTCGGCCACGCGCGCGGCGCCTTCACGGGAGCGGATCGCGACCGGCCCGGCCTTTTTGAGCAGGCGGACGGCGGGACGCTCTTCCTCGACGAGGTTGAGGCGATGTCGCCGTCGCTCCAGGAAAAGCTCCTGCGGGTCCTCCAGGACGGCCAGGTGCGGCGGCTCGGCGAAGGACGAATGCGATCCGTGTCGGTGCGGATCGTCTCCGCTTCGAACGCCGACCTGCGCGCCGGCGCCGCGGAGGGCCGATTCAGGCCGGACCTGCTCTACCGGCTCGATGTCGTGCGGATCGATCTCCCCCCGCTGCGGGAGCGGCCGGAAGACATCGCGCCGCTCGCGGACCATTTCCTCGAGCGGTTCGCGCGCTCGGCCGGGCGATCGAGGCCGCGGCTCTCGCTCGGCGCCCTGGAATTCCTGCGGCACCTCCCGTGGCCGGGCAATGTGCGTCAGCTGCAGAACGCCCTGTGGCAGGCCGCGACGATGTCGCGCGGGCCGCTCCTCGAGCCGCCCGACTTCGGGTTCCTCGACGCGCCCGCGCCGCCCGTCCAGGGGCCGATTCTCCCGGTCGACGAATACCTCCGGCGGGTCGTGCTCGCCCACGCGGGGCGCCTGACGTTCGCCGAGATCGCCCGCCGCCTCGGGGTAAGCCGCAAGCTGCTCTGGGAGCGACGGAAATCCTGGGGCCTCGTCCCATCGAATCCCTGAGGGTTCCGCTCCGGCGCGGTCCGGCGTAGAATGTCCCCGCCATGAGCCGCGCCGCCGCACTCTTCCTCCTGCTGTCGCTCTCCGCGGCGGCCTGCCGGGGATCGACTCCTTCGGAATCCAAGGGCCCGGGCGATCCCGCGCGAATCCTCTCGGAGACCCTGCGCCGGTACGGCGAGAATTCCAACGCCTCGGCGGCCCTCGAGGGCGTCGATGAGGTCATTCGCCTGCAGCCGGAATCGGCGGAGGCTCACACGGCGCGGGGCGGTCTCCTTCGCGCCCTCGGTCGGCCGCAAGAGGCGCTCGCGAGCTACGGCCGGGCCCTCGAGCTCCAGCCGGCCCATCTCACGGCGCGCGCCTCCCGCGGGCTCCTGCTCGCCGACCTCGGCCGCGCCGACGACGCAGGTCGCGACTTCGCGGCCCTCATCGAGGCGGCTCCCGCCTCGCCCGATGGATACCTGCTCCGCGCCTGGCTGGAGCGCTCGCAGGGCCGCTTCTCGGAGTCGGAACGCGATCTCGCCGAATCACGCGCCCGGGATCCCGGCCGATGGGAGGCGTTTCACAACGCCGGGGTCGCCGCCGTGACGGCGGGACGATGGGCCGACGCCGAGCGCAATTTCGAGCTCACCCTGCTGCTCCGGCCCGACAACGCCGAGGGCTGGATCGCCCTCTCGCGGGTCCACACCGCCGCGGGCCGGCTCGACCGCGCGCTCGAGGATCTCGACCGCGCCGGGCGGATCCGGCCGAACGACGCCGCGATCTACTACGCGCGGGGCGAAATCCTCCGGGCCTTGGACCGGCCCGCCGAGGCGATCCGCGCCTACGACCGCGCCCTCGATCTGGAGGGGGCCGCGATCATGCACGTCGGGCGCGCGCAGGCCCGGGCGGCGGCGGGAGACTCCACGGGCGCCGAGGCCGACTTCGCCCGCGCGCTCGAGATCGAGCCGGAACTCCGCGAGGCCTTCGTGGCCCGCGCCCGGTTCCACGCGGCGGCCGGGCGCGTCGACAAGGCACTCGGCGATTACGCCGCGGCGCTCAAAATCCGGGCCTCGGCCTCCGTCGCCCGCGAGATGGCCCGTCTCCATCACGACCGGGAACGGTGGGACCTCGCCATCGCGGCCTACCAGGCGGCCCTGCGGATCTGCGTCGAGCCGGGCCTCAAGTCGCTCCTGGAACGCGAGCTGGCCGACGCCCGCGCGCGGAAAAAGTGACGGCGATCCGCGCCGGCCCGGCCGCGCTCCTGCTCGCCCTGGCCGCCTGCGGGAGCCGGGCCGGATTCGGGCGTCCCGATTACGACGCCCAAGCCCAGGCGCGGTGCGACGAGGCGGAGGGTGCGACCGATCCGAACCGCGCCCTCGCCCTGTACGGCCTGGCGCTGGAGGCGGACCCCACGCTGCCCCGCGCCCATCTCGGGCGCGCGAAAGTGCTCGAGGCGGTCGGGAGGTGGGTCGAAGCGGAACAGTCCTTCGCCATGGCGGTGGACGGGGCGCGCGAGGACCGGAAGGCCCGATACCACCTGGAGCGGGCCCGGTACCAGCTGCGCCGGGGGCGGACGGAGTCGGCGGTGCGCGACCTGGATCGGGCCGTGACGCTCCTGTCCACGTGGCCCGAGGCGGGGCTGCTCGTCGAGTCCCTTCTCGCGCGCGCGGAGTGCCGGATCACGCTGCGGGCCTGGACCGGCGCCGCCGAGGATCTGAAGGCGGCCATCGCGGCGGGGCCCGACGACGATCAGCGCGAGCGGGCCAAGTCGATGCGGTTTCGCGTGGAGGCGGATTTGAAGGAGAACTCCCGGTGAAGCGGTTGATGGCGGCGGTCGCGCTCCTCGCGGCGGCCTGCGGAGGCGGAGGCTCCCCCCGGACTCCGGAGCACACTGAAACGGACCCGGCCGACCGGGGCCACGCCCTCTACCTGGACGGAAAACTCGACCTCGCCGAGCGCGAGCTCGCGGTCGTCGTCGAGCGAAACCCGAAGAGCACCTTCGCCCGCCGCGTGCTCGGCCGGATCCTGCTCCTCAAGGGGCGGCACGAGGAGTCGGCGCGCCAGTTCCTCTCCTACGTCAAGCTCGCCGAGGACGAGAAGTCGCCTCCCGACGCGGCGGCGCTCCAGGATCTCTTCTGGGCGTTCTACCGGATGGACAATTACGCCCGGGCCTCGGAGGCCGCCGGGCTCCTTCGGGACACCGTGTTCGCCGTGAAGTACGCCGAGATGGCGCGGCGCGGACCGCCCTACACGTGCGAATGGACCGAGGCGTCGTGCGTCCTCACCTTCGACGGCACGGGCGTGGGCTCCCTCAAGGTCAACCGCGTCCCCGGACGTTTCTCGGTCGACCTCGGGGCGGGCGAGATCGTCCTCGACCGCGACTTCGCGAAGGCCGCGCGGGTCCGGATCGTGGGCGTCCCGAGCCCCGGATTCGAGAAGGACGAGCAGGGAA
>DATHFI010000221.1:0-16293 GCA_035490275.1 Planctomycetota bacterium | reverse complement strand
CGTGGTCCACCCCGGCGACCGGAGGTTCCTGCTCTTCGCGAGCGCCGGATTCGACGCCCAGGTCGTGCATGACTTCCACCGGAGGCGCGACGGGCGGATCCGGATGTCGGACTACGTCATGTGGGGCGTGCGGACTTTTCTGACGTGGGCGGTTCCGAGGATCCGCGTGGAGATCGACGGGAACCGGGTGGCCGAGGACGCGGCTTGGGTCATCGTGTCGAACGTGCGCAGCTACGGGGGACCGATCGTCTTCACGCCCGAGGCGATGACGTCCGCGAGGTCGGCGGGACGGCGGGGAAGCCGGATCTCCTTGGCGAGGACGTTGGCGGTCCCGCATGGAATGATCCCCACCGGCGGGGCGGCGGGGGAGGAGAATCCGTTCGCGACCTCGTTGATCGTGCCGTCCCCTCCGACCGCGACCAGGGCATCCACACTCCGGGCCTCGAAGGCGATCCGCCGGGCATCGCCGGGAGCGCGCGTCTCCACCACCTCGACCGCGCAGCCCCGTTCCACGAGGCGGAGCATCACCTCCCGGGCCCGTCGGCCCGACCGCCCGCGCCCCGAGGCGGGGTTGGAGATAATCCGGATGCGCTTCCGCACCGGCCCGTTATAATCGCGCTCCGGCCATCTGTCCATGAGGGGCGGCCCCCGCCTCGACCCCCGATGCTCGTCCGCAGGCTCAGAACTCATGCCGAATACCTCGCGGCGGAAGACATCCAGCGGGTCGTGTGGAATTTCCCGGAGCGCGAGGTCATTCCCCTGAACGAGCTGGTGGTCGCCCAGCGGATCGGCGGGCATGTCCTCGGGGCCTTCGACCGCGGGCGCCTCGTGGCCTTCTGCTTCGGCATCCCGGGTTTCGACGGGCGCAAGGTCTATCACTACTCCCGCATGACCGGCGTCCTCCCGGCCTTCCAGAACTCCGGCCTCGGATTCCGGCTCAAACTCGCCCAGCGCCGGTTCGTCCTCGCGCAGGGCCTCGACCTCGTACGGTGGACTTTTGACCCGCTCCAGAGCCGCAATGCCAGGTTCAATATCGAGAAGCTCGGCTGCGTGATCGACGAGTACCTGATGAACGTCTACGGGCAGAGCGGGAGCCGGTTCAACCAGGGACTCGAAACCGACCGGTTCGTCCCGCGCTGGTGGATCCGGTCGAAACGCGTCGCCGACCGCCTCGCCGGCCGGTCGAAATCCGTCCCGATCGAGGAGGGTTTCGCCTCGTTTCCCGCCGCGATCGAGGCGGAGTTCAGGGAAAACGTCGCCCGACCGGGCCGGGTTCGCGGCGTTCCGCGGGGACCCCGCGCCTCCGTGGAAATCCCCTCCGACATCGACGCGATGAAACAGCGCGACTTGATCCTCGCCCAGGCCTGGCGCCAGGCGACGCGCGCCGCGTTCCGGTCGCTCTTCCGCCGCGGATTTGCGGTCACCGGCTTCGCCACGGGAGGCGGCCGCAGCCTCTACCTCCTCGAGCGCGCATGAAAATCGAAAAGCTCGAGCTGTTTCACCTGGGGATGCCCCTCGTTCACCCCTTCGAGACCAGCTTCGGACGGGTCTCGGACAAGGAAACGGTCATCGTCCGCGCCGAGAGCGGGGGCGCGGTGGGATGGGGAGAGGCCCCGGTCGCCGCCGCTCCCGGCTACAGCTACGAAACCGTCCAGACGGCGTGGCACGTCATCCGCGACTTCCTCGCTCCGCGCCTCAAGGGAGCGGAGATCGCCCGCGCCGGACCTCTCGCTGAAATCTTCGGCTCCGTCCGGGGCCACCCCATGGCGAAGGCGGGAATCGAGATGGCGGTGCTCGACCTCTTCGCCCGCGTGGAAGCGAAACCCCTTTGGAAGATGATCGGAGGCACTCGGACGGAAATCCTCTCTGGAATCAGTCTCGGCATCGAGCCGCACGTGGAGGACTTGCTGGCGCGCGTCGAAAAGGCCGCGGCGGCGGGGTACCGCCGGATCAAGGTGAAGATCAAGCCCGGATGGGACGTCGACGTCGTCGCCGCTGTGCGCCGGAAGTTCCAGGCGCTGCCCCTGATGGTCGACGCCAACGCCGCCTATTCGCTCGCCGACGCGGACCACCTCCGCAAGCTGGATGATTTCGGACTCATGATGATCGAGCAGCCGCTCGATTCCGAGGACCTCCTCGACCACGCCCGGCTCCAGGCGCTCCTGAAGACGCCGATCTGCCTCGACGAAAGCATCAAGTCGGCGGCGGACGGCCGACAGGCGATCGAGGCGGGCGCGTGCCGCATCATCAATATCAAGCAGGCGCGGGTGGGCGGACCCTTTGCGGCGAAGGCGCTGCACGACGTCTGCGCGGCGAAGGGCATCCCCGTGTGGTGCGGCGGGCTCCTCGAAACGGGAATCGGCCGGGCCCACAACATCGCCCTCGCCACGCTCCCGGGCTTTTCCCTGCCGGGCGATATCTCGGCGAGCGACCGATACTGGCGGGAGGACATCATCGATCCCCCGGTGAGGGTCGACGCGCGCGGCTCTATCGCCGTACCTCAAGGTCCGGGGCTGGGCTATACTGTCGTCGAGTCGCGGCTCCGCGCGTGCACGCTGCGGCGAGAAACGGTCCTGGGGTGACCCATGAAGTGCGTTCCCTGCGCGGCGGATCTTCCGGCCGGCTCCCTGTTCTGCCCCAAGTGCGGCGCGAAGCAGGGAGCGGGCGCCGCCGCCGCGAACCCCGGAACGGAGCCGGAGCAGCCGATCTGGGAGGACCGCTACTCTTTCCTCGCCGACGCCCACCTCTGGATTCTCTGGTCGCTCTTCGCGGGAGCCGCCCTCTTCGCCGCGCTCAAGTGGCTCCACCTGGACAAGCCGTGGATGCGCTGGGTCTACGCGGGAGCCGTTCTCCTCCCCGCCCTCTGGCTGCTCCTCTCCGACTTCATCAGTCGAATCTCCGTCCGTTACAGGCTCACGACCCACCGGCTCTTCAAGGAAGAGGGGATCCTGAGCCGCCGGATCTCCGAGATCGAGCTCATGCGCATCGATGACCTCTCCGTCTCCCAGAACCTGGTGCAGCGGATTTTCGACATCGGCGTCGTCACGCTCATGACGACCGACACGAGCGACCCCCGGCTGGAGATCCGGGGAATCCGCCACCCCGTCCAGGTGAAGGAACACATCCGCGCCCAGGTGCAGAGGCGCAGGGCTCGAACACTCAACGTGGAGTCGCTGTGACGAAGGGGCCGGGAACGCGCGCCCCCCGGAATCGCACCCTCTTTCTCGAAGCCGGCGACGAATCCCGCTTCCGCCCCGAGCCGCTCCCGGACCATCCGGGGGAGGGAATTTTCGTCGGCGATGCGGTCGATTTCCTGTCGCGGCTGGAGCCGGGGTCCGTCCGGCTCTTTTTCACCGATCCCCCGTACAACAAGGGGAAGGACTTCGGGAACAACCGCGACCGCCGCGCGGACTACGAATCGTGGACGGCGCGCTGGCTCGACCTGGCGCGCCGGGCCCTCGCCCCGGACGGCTCGATCTACGTCTGTTCGACGTGGGAGCGTTCGGGGCTGATTCAGCGCCTGCTCGATGAGCGGTTCGTGGTGCGCAACCGGATCACCTGGAAGCGCGACAAGGGCCGGGGGGCGCGCGCGAACTGGAAGAACAATCACGAGGACGTGTGGTTCGCAACGGCGGGGGAGCGCTACACATTCAATCTCGAAGCCGTGAAAGTGCGCAAGCAGGTCGTCGCGCCGTACCGGGATGCCTCGGGTCACCCGAAGGATTGGACGGAATCCACCGAGGGCCGCCATCGGATGACCCATCCGGCGAACATCTGGACCGATCTCTGCGTCCCCTTCTGGTCGATGCGCGAGAACACGCCGCACCCCACGCAGAAGCCGGAGCGGCTCGTGGAGCGCATTCTCCAAGCGAGCAGCCTCCCCGGTGATCTCGTCGTCGACCCTTTCCTGGGATCCGGGACTTCGGCCGTCGTCGCGCGACGACTGGGACGGCGGTTCGCCGGAGTCGATCTCAATCCTGACTACGTGCGCCTCGCCTTGAAGCGAATATCGCGAACTTGATCCGGCCGCCCGCGTCCAAGGGGGCATGAGCCGCCATCCGCTGGACAACATCCACGTCGCGAAACCCTGCCCGGTCTCATGGAACTCCATGTCTGGCGACGATCGGGTGCGGTTCTGCGGCGCCTGCCGACTCAACGTTTACAACCTCTCAGGAATGTCGCGTCGCGACGTGACGGAGATCCTCCAGCTTGTCGAAGGGCGGCTCTGCGTCCGCTTCTACCGTCGCAAGGACGGAACCGTGCTGACCTCGGACTGCCCCGTGGGCATGGGGTGGACGGGAGTCGCCGCTCGTGTTGCTTCCTTCCTCCTGGCGGCCTCAGTCCCATTCTGGGGGACGCTGGTCGTCATTCATTGGAAGGACATTCAAGCGTCCTTCGCGACCTGGAAGCGTTCGAAACCCGAACCCGTGAGGGCGGCACCGCCGCCACTTCGCGAGATGGGCGAAATGGGCCATCTGGAACGCCCACTCGTGCGCACCACCGCGACACTCCGCACTGGCTGCATAATGCCCGGACGGGACGGCACGTCGCCTTACCGTGCGCGACAAGAAGCTCGTTTAAGGCGAGCCAATGGCGGCGCGGAAGAATCTCTTCCAGCGCGCGCTCCGTCTGGTCCGGCGTCCTCGTCTTCACCCAGCCCAGACGATTAGAGACGCGGTGGACGTGCGTATCGACCGCGATCGCGGGCTTTCCGAAGGCGTAAACCAAGACACAGTTCGCGACCTTCCGCCCGACGCCGGGGAAGCGCGTCAGCTCTTCGAGCGTTGCCGGGACCGAGCCGCCGTACTCCTCCATCAGCATCCGCGACGTCTCGATGATGTACCTCGCCTTCACCCGGTAGAACCCGATGGAGCGGATGCGGCGTTCGATCTCGGCGCGCGGCGCGACCGCCAGTTTCGCCGCGGTGGGATAGGCCTCGAAGAGGTGCCGCGAGACGACATCGGTCACTTCGTCGCGGCACCGGGCGGAGAGGATCGTGCCGATCAGGTGGCGGAAAGGGTCGACACTTTCGGCGGCCCACCCCTCGAGCATCGTGGCGCGATACCGCCCCGTGAGGGCGCGGAGGATCTTAGCGAAGGGTCTTGCCGGTGAGGAGGCGGTACGCTTCACGGTATTTCTCGGCCGTCCGGCGGATGACATCCTCGGGCAACAGCGGCGCCGGCGGCTGCTTGTTCCAGGCGATGCTCTCCAGGTAGTCGCGGACGAACTGCTTGTCGAAGCTCGGCGGCGACACTCCGACCTTGTACTCGCTCTTCGGCCAGAACCGGGACGAGTCGGGCGTGAGCGCCTCGTCGATGAGAAGGATCTTCCCGTCGACCTCGCCGAACTCGAATTTCGTGTCGGCCAGGAGGATGCCCCGGCGCTCGGCGTGGAGCGCCGCGCGGGAGTAAAGATCGAGCGTCCTCCGCCTCAACTCCTCGGCGGTCTTCTTTCCGAGGATCTTCATCGCCGTCTTGAAATCGATGTTCTCGTCGTGGCCCGTCGCGGCCTTCGTCGCGGGGGTGAAAATCGGTCTCGGGAGTTTCTGCGCCTGCCTCATTCCCGCGGGCAGCTTGTGCCCGCAGACCGAGCCCGTGGCCTGGTAATCCCTCCAGCCGCTCCCCGCGAGGTAGCCCCGCGCGACGCATTCGACGGGGAAGGGTCGCGCCTTCTTCGCCAGCATCGACCGGCCCCGGAGGATCGACCGGTGGCGTCGCACGGCGCCGGGCATCTTCGTGATGTCGCACGTGATCAGGTGGTTCGGCGTCTTGAGGTGGCGGAACCAGAACTCCGAGAGCCGGTTCAGCACCTCGCCCTTCTTCGGGATGCCGACCGGGAGGATGACGTCGAACGCGCTGATGCGGTCGGTCGTGACGATGAGGATCTTGTCGCCCAGGTCGTACATCTCGCGCACCTTGCCGCTGGAGAGGGGCGCGAGTCCCTCGAGCTCCGGCTTGAGCATGACGTGGTCGGCGGTGGCGGCGCTGGCCATTGCGGGTTCCCCTCCCGTGAGGGGAACACTATACAGCAGTCAGGAGTCAGCTGTCAGCAGTCAGCGGCGTCGGCCCTGGTGGCAGATTGCGAGCGCCGCGGCGTCCGCGGCATCCTCCGGCGGCGGGGCGGTGAGACCCAGGAGGAGCTGGACCATCCGCCGCACGGAAGTCTTGCCCGCCGCGCCGGTTCCGGTCACGGACCTCTTGGCCTCCGGGGCGGTGTATTCGAAGACCTTCGCGCCGATCCGGGCCGCGCTGACCATCGCGAGCGCCCGGCCCCCGGCGAGTGTGAGGGCGGCGGCCGCGTTTCGTCCCACGTAGGGCGTTTCGACGGCGACTTCCGAGGGTCGAAAGCGCGCGAAGAGCCGGTCGAGGCCGTCCTGGATTTCTCTCAGCCGCTCGGGAAGTCCGCGTGACTTGGGCGCGATGACCCCGAGCTCGATCGCCCGGCCGGCGCCGTTGACGATGCAGTAACCAACTCGACGGGTGCCGGGATCGATGGCGGCGACGACGGGATCCACGCGGAGCCTCCTCCGCGGGGACTTATCGGCTCGAACGCGGCGCGGCCTGCTGCGCTTCTTCACGCCTTCCGGAGGCGCGCCGCCAGCGCATCGGCCTCGGCGGCGATGGCGGGCGGCAGGCGCGACCCGAACTTGGCGAAATACTCCTTGAGGTTGCGGACCTCGTCGCGCCACGCCTCGCGGTCGACCGAGAGAAGCTGCTCCAGGTTCGCCGGGGGAAGGTCGAGACCCTGCAGGTCGATGGCGGAGGCGGGCGGGACGTGGCCGATGGGCGTCTCGGTCGCGGCGCCGCCGCCCCGGGCGCGCTCGACGATCCACTCCAGCACCCGCAGGTTGTCGCCGTAGCCGGGCCAGAGGAAGTTGCCGGTCGCGTCGCGCCGGAACCAGTTCACGTGGAAAATTTTCGGGGGATGCGCCAGCCGCTTTTCCATCGATAGCCAGTGGGCCCAGTAGTCGCCCATGTTCAGGCCGCAGAAGGGGAGCATGGCCATCGGGTCGCGCCGGACCACCCCCACGGCGCCCGTGGCCGCCGCCGTCGTCTCGCTCGCCATTCCCGCCCCGACGAAGACCCCATGGCTCCAGTTGAGCGATTGATAGACGAGCGGAGCCACCTTCGCGCGCCGGCCGCCAAAGATGATGGCCGAGATCGGAACCCCCTTCGGGTTCTCCCACTCCCTCGAGATGGAGGGGCACTGGTGCGCGGGAACGGTGAACCGCGAATTGGGGTGGGCCGCCTTCTCCTTCGAGGAAGGAGTCCATCGCTTTCCCTGCCAGTCGACGGCCCGCGCCGGGGGATCGCCGTCCATCCCCTCCCACCACGGCTCGTTCTTCTCCGAGACGGCCACGTTCGTGAAGATCGCATTGCGGCGGAGCATCGCCATCGCGTTGGGATTGGTCTTCGAGCCCGTGCCGGGGGCGACGCCGAAGAAACCGGCCTCGGGATTGATGGCGTACAGGCGTCCGTCGGCGCCGGGATGCATCCACGCGATGTCGTCGCCGACCGTCCACACCTTCCATCCCTTCAGGGCGGGGGGCGGGACGAGCATGGCGAGGTTTGTTTTTCCGCACGCCGAAGGGAAGGCCGCCGCGACGTAGGTCACTTCGCCCTTCGGATTCTCGATGCCGACGATGAGCATGTGCTCCGCCAGCCATCCCTCCTGGCGGCCGATCCAGCTCCCGAGTCGGAGCGCGAAGCACTTCTTGCCCAGGAGCGCGTTCCCGCCGTACCCCGAGCCGATGCTCCAGATCTCGCGCGTCTCCGGGAAATGGCAGATGTAGCGCCGGTCCGGGTTCAGGTCGCCCAGGGAGTGGAGGCCCTTGACGAATTCCCCGTCCGTCCCGAGCTGGTCGAGGACCGGGCGCCCAATGCGCGTCATGATGCGCATGTTGGCCACGACGTACGGGCTGTCCGTGATTTCCACGCCGATCCGGCTGAAGGGCGATCCGACCGGGCCCATGCTGTACGGGATGACGTACATCGTCCGGCCCGCCATCGCGCCCTCGAAGAGCTTCCCGACCTTTTCCCGCGCCTCGGCCGGGGCCATCCAGTTGTTCGTCGGGCCGGCGTCTTCCTTCTGTTCGGTGCAGATGAAGGTCAGGTGCTCCGTCCGCGCGACGTCGGAGGGATGGCTGCGGTGGTAGTAGCAGTCGGGGTACGTAGTCGGGTTGAGGATCTGGAGCGTGCCGTCCGCCAGCATCCCCTGGATCAGCCGCTCATGCTCCCCGGGAGACCCGTCGCACCAGACGACGCGGTCGGGGCGGGCGAGGCGCTCGACCTCGGCCACCCACTGCGCGAGCTTCGCGTGGTTCAAGGAGGATTCCGCAAGTTAAGGAAGGGTTCATGGGAATCTAGCGAAAGGGTCCCGGCCCGTTCAAGCGGAATCCGAAAAGATGAAGAACCCCTAATGATCGGCGGTCAGCCGACAGCATTCGGCAGGAGTATTCTCGATCGCGCTGATGGCTGATCGCTACTCTCCAAGATAGGCGTCCTTGACGCGGGGATCCTGCAGGAGATCGGACGCCGGCCCGGCAATAGTGATCTCCCCGGTCTCCATGACGTACCCCCGGTGCGCCAGCTTCAGGGCGAGGCGCGCGTTCTGCTCCACGAGGAGGATCGAGATCCCCCGCCGGTTCAAATCGCGGACGACTTCGAAGATGCGCAGGACGATGAGCGGGGCCAAGCCCAGGGAGGGTTCGTCGAGGAGGAGGAGCCGGGGACGGCCCATCAGCGCCCGAGCGATGGCGAGCATCTGCTGCTCTCCTCCGGAGAGCGTTCCGCCCGTCTGCGTCCTCCGCTCCTTCAGGATCGGGAAGAGCGAGAACACTTTCTCGAGATCCTCCTGGATGCCCGCCCGGTCGCTGCGGGTGAAGGCGCCCATTTCGAGATTTTCCAAGACGGTCAGGCGGGGGAAAATCTTCCGGCCCTCGGGAGACTGGCAGATGCCGAGCCGCATGATCTCGTGGGCCGGCCGCCCGGAGATGGATTCCCCGCCGAACGTGACCTGGCCGGCGCGCACCTTGACCAGGCCGGAGACGCTCATGAGCGTGGTCGTCTTCCCGGCCCCGTTGGCCCCGATAACGGTGACGATTTCACCCTCGCCCACCTCGAGGGAGATCCCCTTGAGGACCTCGATGAGGCCGTATCCCGCGCGGACCCCGTCCAGTTTGAGCAGCGCCTCGCCCACGGTTTCTCCGGACTAACCGAGATCCTCTTTGCCCAAGTACGCTTCGACGACCCGGGGATTGGCCCGGACTTCTTCCGGAGTCCCCTCGGCGATCTTGGTCCCGTAGTCGAGCACCGCGATCCGATCGGAAATCCCCATGACCACTTTCATGTGGTGCTCGATCAGGAGGACCGTCACTCCCCTCTCGCGGATCCTCTGGATCAGGCGCATCAGCTCCGACGTTTCCGAGGGATTCATGCCGGCCGCGGGTTCGTCGAGCAGGAGGAGCTTGGGCTCCGTGGCGAGAGCGCGGGCGATCTCGAGCCGCCGCTGGTCGCCGTAGGGGAGGCTCTTGGCGATCTGCTGCGCCCGCGGCCGGAGGCCCACGAAATCGAGTATCTCCAGCGCGCGCTCCTGGGCCCGGCGCTCCTCCGCCCCGAGGCCCGGTGTCCTCAAGGCCATCTGCCAGAGCCGGGTCGTCAGCCGGGCGTCCATTCCCATAAGGACGTTCTCGAGCACGAGCATGTCCGGAAAGAGCCGGATGTTCTGGAAGGTGCGGGCGAGGCCGCTCCGGGCGATGACATCCGGCGTCCTCCGCGCGCGCCTCCAGACGAGGGCCGCACCGCCCGCCCCGATCGCGGCCCCCAGGATGAGCGCGAGCCAGAAAATCACGCGCTCGCGCCGCGCCGCCGCACCGACGTTGAGGAGTTCGTTCATTCGTTCTTCCGCCGCCGCCCGCGATTCGAATTCCGCGAGCACCCGCCCATCGCCCTTCGATAAGAGCCGGGCCTTGCCGTCCGCCTCAGAAATCTCGGCTCCCGAGGTCATGATTTCCTCAAGCGCCAAGGCCTGTTCGGCCGCCTTGTCCGGCGAACCGACGATCTCCAGCACATCCGGGGCGGCGCGGCAGGTGAGCCTCCAGCGGAGCTTGCCCGCCCGGAGAGCCAGCTCCACGAGCTTCGCCCGGGCCGCGTCCAGCGACTCCGCGGTCTCAAGAACGGTGTTCGGGGGCGCCGTGATGTACCACTTTACCGAGGCATCCTCCGGTTCGCCGTGCCGCCGGGCCTCCTCAAGGGTGCTCCAAAGGGTCGTCTGCCGCCCCGACCGCGCCAGCCAAAGGCCGTCGCCCTTGATCGTCGTGCGGGCGCTGCCGGCCAGGTTGACCATCGCGCGCACGACCTCGAGTCGCTGCTCCGCCGTTTCTTCGTCCGGGTATTCCTCGAGAACAGCGCGATTGGTCGTGCTCCGGATCCGCCATGATCCGTCTTTTTCGCGGATCTCCAGATCGGTCAGCCGGTTGATGTCGCGCTCTGCCAGGACGCGCGCGCCCAGGTACTTGAAAAGATCGGCCGCGGCCTTGCTCACCCGGAACGGGTCCGTGGGATCCTGGCGGTAGTTCAGGACGACGGCCGCGCGCCAGGCTCCGTCCACGTTGGCCGCGAAGAGCGCCAGGGCGATTCCGGTCAGCAGGCCGATGAGGCCGCACGCGACCGCGACCCGGCGACGAAACGGCCGGCGCAATTCCCGGCCCTCGAAGAAGATCCCCCCCTCGGTCGGCTCGTAGATTCCCGTGACGGCGTTGAACACCGTGGTCTTTCCGGCCCCGTTGGGCCCGATGACCGAGAAAATCTGGCCGGCCTCGACGGCGATGTCCACCCGGTTGACGGCCGTCAGGCCCCCGAACCGCATCGTCAGGCCGCGGATCTCAAGGAGGGGCATCAGGCCTTCTCCTCGTGAAGCTCCATCGCGATCCGGCGCGAGGGCAGGATTCCCTCGGGGCGGAACCGCATCATCAGGATCAGCGCCAGGCCGAAGACCACGAGCTTGACGTCGGTGAACCGGAACGCGGACCCCGCCTCCTGGACCCAGCGATCGAGCCGCGGCGTCAGGATGTTGTCGTACCCCATCAGCACGAACGTGCCGAGCAGCGCGCCATTGATGCTCCCCATGCCTCCGATGATGAGGAAGCAGAGGACCGTGATCGAACGGTTAAACGTGTAGGAATCGGGGCCTCCCGTATTTCCCAGCGTGGTCGCGTAGAGCGAACCCGCCAGGCCGGCGAGCGCGGCACCCAGCGCGAAAGCGGAGAGCTTCACCCGGGCCGCGTTCGTGCCCATGCACGTGGCCGCGAGCTCGTCCTCCCGGATCGCCATCCAGGCCCGCCCCAGCCGGGAGTTCTCGAGATTGCGCAGCAGGATCGTGACCAGGATCAGGAAACCCAGGGCCAGGTAGTAGAAGGCCCGATAGTTCTCCCAGTTCACCGGCAGGCCGAGAAGCCCGGGCGGGGGGACGGGATTGAGCGACTTCGTCCCGGCCGTGATGCTCTCGAGGTTCTTGATCGCGAATTTGACGACCTCGCCGAACCCGAGGGTGACGATCGCCAGGTAGTCGCCGCGCAATCGCAGGGCCGGCGCCGCGAGCACCACTCCGGCGACCCCGGCGATCAACGTGGCCGCCGCCACAGCGGGCCAGAATCCGATCTGGAATGGAAACTGGGGGACAGTGAGGATGCCGGTCGCATAGGCCCCGATCCCGAAGAAGGCGGCGATGCCGAGCTGGAGAAGGCCGCTGTACCCGACGACGACGTTCAGGCCCAGCGCCAGGATTGCGAAGATAAAGATCGTCCGGAGGTCCGACCCGAGCAGGGCCGCCCATTCCCAGGGGAGGACCGGATAGAGGAGCAGCGTCCCCAGGATGACGTAATCCCACCGGACGCGTTTCATACTTTCTCTCTCGTGCGCGTCCCCAGGAGCCCCGAGGGCCGGAAGACCAGCAGGATGATGAGGATGGCGAAGACGAGCGCGCTTGTCCACTTCTCGCCCACGTACTGGCTTCCGAGCGACCGGATCAGGCCGATGACGATCCCGCCGAGGACCGCGCCGGGCAGGTTCCCGATTCCCCCGAGCACAGCCGCCGTGAAGGCGTACAGGCCGTTCTGGTACCCCATCTGGAACGAGACCGTGTTGATGTGCAGCCCGTAGACGACGGCCGCCGCCCCGGCGAGCGAGCCCCCGATGGCGAAGGTCACGCCGATCACGCGGTCGACGTCGATCCCCATCAGCCGGGCCGCCGTGGGATTCTGCGCCGTCGCCCGCATCGCCTTGCCCATCCGCGTGTACTTCACGAAGACGGTCAGGCCCGCCATGAGGGGCACCGTGACAAGGCAGACCATGAGATCCTTGAAGGTGAATCGCAGCGTCTCCGTCCCGAGGAGATTCCGGTTCGGGAGGAGGTCCGGGAAATTGATGTCCGCCACACCCTTCCACAGCTGGCCGATCCCCATGAAGACGAAGGAGACCCCGATCGCGCTCACGAGCGGCGTGAGCTTGGGCGCGGATCGCAGGGGCCGGTAGACGAGGCGGTCGACGGCGACGTTGAGGGTGGCGCAGAAGATCATCGACAGGAGGAGCACGAGGACCAGGCCCGCGGCGAGACCGAAGACGGGAGCGACGGCGAGCCCGAGCCACCCGACGAGGGTGAGCGCCAGGAAGGAACCGAGCATGAACAGGTCGCCGTGGGCGAAGTTGATGAGCTCGATGATGCCGTAGACCATCGTGTACCCGACGGCAATCAGGGCGAAGAGGGATCCCGTCGTGATTCCGTTGATGATCTGCTGGAGGAAGATGGCGAAGCCGCCCTGCGGGTCGGCGGCCGCCATGAGCGTCAGCATCAGGAATGACCGGCGGCGGCCCGCGCGGGTACGCGGAGGGCGCGACGCCGCGGGTCTCGGCCCTCCGTCGCGAAGTCTAGTCCTCTCCCAGCACTTCGACGAACTCGAATTTCCCGTTCTTGACGGTGTTCACGGTCAGCGTGCGCAGGGTGGTGTCGCCGTTCTTGTCGAACGACCACTTCCCGAGTGCCCCGTCGAATTTCTTGATGGCAAGGCACTCCGCGCGGATGGCGTCCCGGTCCTTCTTGCCGGCCCTGCGGATGGCCTCGAGGGCCACATTGCCGGCCTCGTATCCGTAGACGGCGTAGGCCTCGGGCATTTTCCCGTGCTTTTTCTGATAGTTCGCGACGAACGCGGCCCCCTTGCCCGTCAATTTCTCGGGGGGCAGGCCTCCGAAGGTGATGTAGGCGCGGCCATTCAGGTTCTCGGCGCCCGCGGAGGTGATGAACGCTTCCTCGAAGCATCCGTCCGGGACCAACAATTTGCAATTCAACCCCACGGCGATCAGGTCCTTCGCGACCTGCCCCGCCTTGGTCTGCGTCGTCCCGCCGAAATAGACCAGGTCGGGCTCCAACGCCTTGATCTTGGTCATCAGGGGCTTGAACTCCTGCGCCTGGGCGTCGATCCCTTCTTGGCCCAGCACCTTCAGGCCGATCTCCTCGGCCCGCGCGCGGAAGAGATCCGCGACTCCCTTGCCGTAAACCTCGCGGTCGTCAAGTATGAAGACCTTCTTCACGCGGATCTTCTTCACCCAATCCGCCTGGAGCGGTCCTTGCAGGTCATCCGCGGGAACGACGCGCACGTAGTTGATCTTGCCGCTGGGCCGGTAGATGTCGGGCTCGCCGGGATCCCCCTTGCCGGGTTTCGTCAGCCCCGGCCAGGTGTTCGCCGGGCTGATCATCAGGAGGTTCGCCCGGTTGAGCTTGGGGATCGAGATCTTGGCCGCCCCCGAGTTGTAGGTGCCGATGTACACCATCACGTCCGCGTCCTTGATCGCCTGTTCCGCGTTCGCGGCTTCCTTCTCCTGCGTCCACTGACCCGCCGTCGCCGTGGCGTCGTCGAGGTCTTCGTACTCGATCTTGAAATTTCCAACTTTGCGGCCCGCTTCATCGAGCGCCATCACGATGCCGTTGACGATGGTGTCGGTCTGCGCCTTCGCGCTGCCCGTGCGGGGGAGGCTCGAGACGATCTTGATGGTCCCGCCTTCCTGCGGAGCGGGAGCGGCGGCGCCGGCGGCTCCGGGGAGGAGCCCCAGGGCGGCCGCCAGGATCCCGAAGGCGATGGCTTTCATGTCGGTCCTCCCGTAACCCGTCGAGCCGGGCGATTCTAGGCCAAGGGGCGCGACCCCGTCAATTCTCGGAGTTAGAACGACAAGGGCGTCCATTTGATTCCGGCCCCCTGAAAACGTAGAGTGGCCCCCCATGGCCCTCGACCCCGAAAGCCTTCGGCGCCTCGCCCACCTCGCCCGGCTCCGCCTCTCCGACGCCGAATTGGCGGCCTACGGGACCCAGGTCGGAGCCATCCTCGAGCACCTGGAGGAACTGAAAAAACTCGACGTCGCCAACGTCCCGCCTCTCGATCATGCCGTCGATCTCGCCGACGTCCGGCGCGCCGACGAACCCCGGCCTGGACTCTCCCCGGAAGCCGCGCTCGCCAACGCCCCGGCCACGACCGGGCCCTTTTTCACGGTTCCCAGGATCCTCGACCTCCCGTGAGCGACGACCTCCTCTTTCAGCCGGCGCACGAAATCGCCGGCCTCGTCCGGTCCCGCCGCGTATCGGCCGCCGAGGTCGCCCGCGCCTTCCTCGACCGGATCGGGGCCGTGGACGGCCGCGTCCGGGCTTTCCTGAGCGTCGCTTCCGAACCCTCCGCCGGATCCCCCGACGGCCCGCTGGCCGGGGTTCCCGTGGCGCTCAAGGATAATCTCTGCACCCTCGACGCCCCCACCACCTGCGCTTCGAAGATCCTGGAGAATTACCGGGCGCCGTACGAGGCCACGGCCGTCGCCCGGCTCAGGGCGGCAGGGGCCACGATCATCGGGAAAACGAATCTCGACGAGTTCGCGATGGGGTCGTCGACGGAAAACTCCGCCCGGTTCCCTTCGCGGAATCCCTGGGATCTCGAGCGCGTCCCCGGTGGATCGTCGGGCGGGTCGGCGGCCGCCGTCGCCGCCGGGCTCGCCGCCGCGGGTCTCGGCTCCGACACCGGAGGCTCGATCCGTCAGCCCGCCGCCCTCTGCGGTGTCGTGGGCTTCAAGCCGACCTACGGCCGCGTTTCGCGAAACGGCCTCATCGCCTTCGCGTCGAGCCTGGACCAGGTCGGCCCGATCAGCCGGGACGTCCGCGACGCCGCGCTCCTCATGTCCGTCATGGGCGGCCACGATCCGCTCGACGCCACGAGCCTTCCAGGGACGCCGCCGGACTACGTGGGTTCCCTCGAGCGGGATCCCCGCGGGATACGCATCGGGCTTCCGAAGGAATATTTTTCCGAGGGCCTCGACGCGGAGGTGCGGGCGCGGGTAATGGAGGCGCTCCGGCTCCTGGAGAAGCGCGGGGCGCGCCTCGTGGAGGTCGCGCTCCCGATGACGCGGTTCGGGATCTCGACCTACTACATTGTCGCGCCCGCGGAGGCGAGCTCGAACCTCGCGCGGTACGACGGCGTCCACTACGGCCACCGGACCGCGGCGCCCGCCGACCTCATCGACCTGGTGTCGCGCTCGCGCGCCGAGGGCTTCGGGCCCGAGGTCCGTCGGCGCATCATCCTGGGGACCTTCGTGCTATCGAGCGACCGCATCGACGCCTATTACCACCGGGCCCAGAAGGTGCGGCGCCTCATCGCGCGCGATTTCGACCAGGCTTTCGAAAACTGCGACGTGATCGCGGGGCCCACCTCGCCTACGGCCGCGTTCCGCGTTGGCGAGAAGGCGTCCGATCCCCTCTCCATGTACCTCTGCGACGTCTACACGGTGGGCGCGAACCTGGCGGGGCTTCCCGGCGTGAGCGTTCCGTGCGGGTTCACCTCCGGGGGACTTCCGGTGGGGCTCCAGATCCTGGGCCGTCCGCTCGACGATCTCGCCGTGCTGCAAACAGCGCGCGCGGTCGAGCGGGAGTTGGGCCCTTCCGGACGGAAGCCGGCGCTCTAGCTCGAGTGCCGGGCGCGGGGAAGAAGCTTCTCGAGCAGGACGCGCTCCTCGCCGTTCAAGTCCTTGAAGACCCGATCGGCGGGGGCGACCCGCTCGCGGCGCATGATTTCCCGGAACGTCGTCCGGACGAGCTGGGCGCCCGAGTAGGTGACCCGCTCCTCGATCGCGTGGAGGCGGGCCAGAGGCACGAGGGCGCGCCGGTCGCCGATCCGCTCCAGCGCGGCCACGACGCCGTCCGGCACGCGGTGGCGGCCGTCTCCGATCATCGACAGCAGATCGTCCAGTCCCGCCCGGCTGTCGAGCC
>DATHFI010000220.1:0-2183 GCA_035490275.1 Planctomycetota bacterium | reverse complement strand
ACGAACTCGCGCCCCTTCGCCCCCATCGCGCGGCCTCGATCCGGGAGCGACAACACCTCGGCGACCCGCTCCGCGAGGCCCCGGCGATCCCCGACGGGCACCAGGAATCCCGTCTCGCCCGACCGGACGATTTCCGACGCGCCCTCGACATCGTAGGCGACGACCGGAAGCCCCGCCAGCGCCGCCTGGACGGCGACGCGCGGGAGCCCCTCCCAGAACGACGTCAGCGCCAGGACGTCCATCGCCGCCAGGTGGCCGGGGATTTCCGAGGGAGCGATCCGGCCCGTGAAGTGGATCCGGTCCCTGCCGGGGAGCGAATGGACCTCGCGATCGATGTCAGGACGCAATGGGCCGTCCCCCACCCACAGGACGCGCGAGTCCGCCATGCGTTCCAGCAGGTACCCGAGGACTTTCAGAAAGTCGCGGGGTCCCTTCTGCGGCGCCATGCGCCCCACCCAGCCGACGACGGGAGCCTTTTCATCGATCAGGTATCGGCGGCGCACTTCAAGGCGCTTCCTGGATTGATTCTCCAAGGGCGGGATCTCCATGCCGCTGTAGACGATTTCGTGGCGCCACGCGGGAGCGAGCCGCGCCTCGACGGAAGCCCGCTTCATCGCCTCGCTCACGCAGAGGAATTTCCGCGTCGCGGGGGCGACGATCTTCTCCATCAACCGCCACAGCTGATTCACGAACAGAGGCTGATCGGCATGGAAGGGAAGGCCGTGGTTCGTGTGAAGGATGACGGGCACCTCCGCGAGCCACGCCGCGGCCCGGCCCAGGATTCCGGCTTTGCTCGAGTGCGTGTGAACGATGTCCGGAGACTCACGGAGGAACAGGCTCCACAGGGAGTAGAGCGCCCGCAGATCGTGCGCCGGTTTCGGGTCCCGGTGGAGCGACTCGAGGACGATCACGCGAAACCCGCCGGCGCGCGCCTCCTCGAGCAGGCTCCCCTCGGGTCCCGCTTCCGGACCGGTCACGAGCGTGACGTCGAATCCGCGCTCCTTGAGACCCCGGCAGGAGAGGATCGTGTTTTCCTGCGCTCCGCCGACGACGAGACGCGTGATGACGTGGAATACCTTGGGGTGAGTCATCAACCTCCAGACTTCAGACATCAGACTTCAGACTTCGGAAAGAAGAAGACCGACTGAACACTTCTGAAGTCTGAGGTCTGAAGTCTGAAGTCTGGCTAATCATACTCGACGGACACCAGGCACAACCCGCGGGCGGGCACGTTCGCCCCCGCCTTCGTCCGGTCGCGGCCCTCGAGCACGCGCTTCACGTGGTCCGGCGGCCCCTTCCCCAGCCCCACGTCGAGGAGGGTGCCCACCATCGCGCGCACCTGGTTGTAGAGGAATCCATTTCCGCGGAAGAGAAAGCGGACCCGTGGGCGTTCGGAGAGGACCTCGGCGCGGTCGATCGTCCGGACGGTCTTTTCCTTCGTCGACATGTCCGAACCGAACGCGCGGAAGTCGTGCGTCCCGACGAGGAATTTCGAGGCCTCCGCCATCGCGGCGAGGTCGAGGGACCGCCGGACGAAATGACAGTGGTCGCGTTCGATCGCGCTCGCCACGTCCCGGTTGAGGACGGTGTAGACGTACGTCTTGCGCTTCGCGTTGAACTGCGCGTGGAATTCGATCGGGACATCCTCCGCGGAGACCACGCGGATGTCGTCCGGAAGATGGGCGTTGAGGGCGAGCGGCCACTTGGGGGCCGGGATGCGGCACGACGTCCGGAAATTGGCGACCTGGCCCACGGCGTGGACCCCGGCGTCGGTGCGGCCCGAGCCGATGACGGTCGTCTCCGCCCCGGAGATTTCCCGGACCGCCCGCTCCACCTCGCCCTGGACCGTCGACTTGCCGTCCTGGACCTGCCAGCCGAAGTAGCGCGTCCCGTCGTACTCGAGGGTCAATCGCAGGTTCCGGAGCGGCGGCCCCTTGCGCTTCTTTTTCGCCGGGGGTTTCATCGCGGCGTCAGGAGCTCGGCGATCTGCACGGCGTTCAGCGCGGCCCCCTTCAGGACATTGTCGGCCACGATCCAGAGATGAAGGCCGTTGGTGACGCTGGGATCCTCCCTCAGGCGGCCGACGAAGGTCTCGTCCCGCCCGCTCACCTCGAGCGGCGTGGGGAAGGTCTCGGGCGATTCGCTGACCGACACTCCCGGCGCCTTCTTGAGGATCGCGATCG